>JALYMX010000146.1 GCA_030773495.1 Actinomycetota bacterium
GCCTCGCCCTTCGGGTGTCGTCGGCGGCGGCCCGGCGGCCGGCGCTGGTCCGGAGGGAGGCCGGATCATCGGCCACGGCAACGAGGGCCGTCCGCGCCGCGGTCAGCTCCGCCTTCGCCTTGTTCACGTCGTGCCAGGCGGCGGCGCCGGCGATCACGGCCACGACGGCGGCGGCGAGGACCAGGGCCGGCAACCAGCGCCGGCGCCGGCGCCGATGCGCCATTCCCTAGAGCTTCGCCACCGGCTCGGCGGATCGCCGCTTGGGCCGCTCCTCGGCGTAGGAGTAGCGGTACTTGTAGCCGTAGCCCTCGCCCTCGGTGACGCCGTTGAGCACGGTCCCGATGAGGGGCGCCTCCACCTGGGCCAGCAGCTCGTGGGCCCGGGCCAGCTCCTTGCGGGTGGTCGCGCCGGCGGTTGCCACCAGCAGGGTGGCGTCCACCCGGCTGGACAGCACGGCGGCGTCGGTCACGGGGAGCACGGGTGGGCAGTCGATGAGCACCACGTCGGCCTCGGCCTGGAGCGTGGTGAGCACCTCCACCGTGCGCCGGCCGGACAGCAGCTCCGAGGGGTTGGGGGGCACGGGGCCGGAGGCCAGCAGGCGTAGCCGCTCCTCGCCGGCCACCGGCTGCAGCGCGGTGGACAGCGGCACGTCGCCGAGGAGCACCGAGGTGAACCCGGTGGTGTTGGAGAGGCCGAAGAACTCGTGGATGCGGGGCCGGCGCAGGTCGCAGCACACGAGCACCACCCGCTGCCCGGCCTGGGCCAGCGCCACTCCGAGGTTGGCGATGGTGGTCGACTTGCCCTCGCCCGCCCCCGGGCTGGTGACCTGGATGGTGCGCATCGGGCGGTCCAGGCCCATGAACTGGATCGAGGTGCGCAGGGTCCGGTAGGCCTCGGCCACGGGCGACTTCGGGTCGGAGAGGGACACCACGAGGGGGCGCTTGCGGTCCTTCCACCCGGGCACCGCCGGCACCAGGCCCAGCGCGGGCAGGCCGCCGGCGTAGCGCTCCATGTCCTCCTTGGTCTTGACCGTGTCGTCGAGGTACTCGAAGAGGAAGGCCAGGCCCACGCCGAGCATGAGCCCCACGGCGCCGGCGACCACCCCGGTGCGCTTGGGCTGCGGCTCGACCGGCGAGGTGGGCGCCGTCGCCGCGGTGACGAGCTGGGCGCCGCCCGTCTTCAGTGCCTGGTCCACCTGGAGCTGGTCGAGCTTCTGCTTGAACAGCGCCTGCTGCTGCACCAGGACCTCCCGGCGGGAGGCGGTGGCTGGGTTGGGGCCGGTCCTCGCGTTGTCCGGCGGGAGCTCGTCGATCTGGCGTTGCAGGTCGGTCACCCGCTCCTGGATCTCCTCGCCGGCGGCCATCAGGTCGCTGACCGCCTGTTGGCGGCGGAAGTCGATGTAGGACGTGGCGTAGGCGTTGGCCACCGCCGCGGAGCGGCGGGGGTTGGTGCTGCGGGCCTTGACCTCGATGACGTCTGTCTGACCTACGGGGCTCACGGTGATCTTGGGGGCCGACCCGAGCTGCTTCCTCACCGCCTCCCGCACCGGCTGGCTCTTGAGCACCTGGATCTCGGTCTGCACCGCCCGGAGCGGGTCGTTGCGCTGGCCGCTGTTCGGGTCGAACAGCGACTCGGTGCTGCGGGGCTGGAGGAGGAGCTCGGCTTCCGCCTGGTAGACGGGTGTCTGGAGGAACGAGGCGGTGAGGGCGGCGCCGACCACCACGAGGACGGCGAGGACGACGACGCCCTTGCGCCGGCGCAGCACCTGTAGGTAGTCGCGAAGCTCGAGCTCGGCCGACGGGTCCTCGTTCACGAGCGGGCGAGCGTAGTGCCGAGGGACAGGGCGCGGGTCCGCCTCAGGAACCTGACGTGGGCCTTTCACCGTGGCGGTGCCACTGTCGGCTTGGTCGCCTCGACGAGAAGGAACCAACCCCAGCGATCGCCGAAGAGGCGGGCGACACCGGGGGCAATCTTCCGGTCCCACGCCGTGAGCGTCGGGCGCACCGAAACCTCGACCATTCCGGTGAGCATCGCCCGCACTTCGCCAGTCGTGTACGCCTTCGTCCCCGGGCTCTCCACGTGGGCGACGGCGTCGCCGAGCGTGGCGAAGGGCCTTCCGCGGAGGAGGCAGAAGCGGGCCCAGGCGGCGAGGGCCACCCACGACCGCCGGTGGTAGAGCATCAGCTTCAGCCGTCCGCCCGGGGCCAGCACACGGCACGCCTCGGCCAGCGCCGTGGGAGGGGACGGGCTGTGGTGCAGCACGCCCCACGAGTAGACGATGTCGAACGAGTCGCTCTCGAAGGGCAAGCGCTCGGCGTCGGCCACCCGCACGTCCGCATCGAAGCCGGCCTCGCCGAGCCGGCGCCGCGTGATCGCCACCGCCCGCTTGGTCAGGTCGACGCCCGTGGCGTCGGCGCCCGCGTCCATCCACCGCAGGAGGTCGGCTCCCATGCCAACGCCCACCTCGAGCACTCGCTTCCCCGCGCCGGACGGGAAGTCGGCCAGGGCGAGGATCTGGGGCTCGAGCTCGTAACGGATGCGGTCCTGCTCGGAGCCGTAGCGCTCGCCGCACGCCTCGGCCTCCCAGAATGCCCTGACCTGCTCCTTCGGCGTCGCCTGCCCGGCCGTCACGAGGTGACCGTACATCCCCCAATTCTCCCCAGGGTGTCCATGCCCGTCCTTTCAGGCGCGAAGATCTCGTCCGTGGCCACCCCGCCGTCTACCCGGCGTACCGTGCGGCCTCGTCTCGCCGCCTATGTCCTGACCCTCGACGAGGAGCGCCACATCGCCGCGGCCGTCCGGTCCCTCAAGCAAGTGACGGACCTCGTCGCCGTGGTCGACAGCTTCAGTACGGACGCCACCGAGGCGGAGGCGTCGCACGCCGGGGCAACGGTGTGGAAGCGGCGCTTCGAGTCGTTCCCGGAGCAGCGCAACTACGCGCTCGAGCGCTTGGTCACAGAGTGGGATCCCGAGTGGGTGCTCACCATCGACGCCGACGAGCGGGTGAGCGAAGCGCTCGCCGCGGAGATCAGACAGAAGCTCGTGGAGGTGCCGGACGCACCCGCTGCGGACGCGTTCACCATTCCGCTGAAGCTTCGATTCTCTGGCCGTCTACTTCGCTTCGGTGGGTTCTCGCGGTCCCGTCTCCTCCGCCTGTTCCGCCCCGATGCGGGCCGCTATGAAACGCGCTCGGTCAACGAGCACTTCGCCCTGACATCCGGCGCCCGTCTCGGGTCGCTGGAGGCCCCGATCGTCCACGAGGATGTCGTCTGCTGGGAGCGCCACATCGCCAAGCACAACCGCTACTCCACGCTCGAGGCCCAGGAGCGGACGGCGAGGCGGAACGGCAAGGACGTCGGCCTTCTCACCGCCGTGCGCGAGCCTCACCTGCGTCGCCGGTTCCTCCGCGAGCGCCTCTGGAACAGCCTCCCCGCCAAGCCCTTCCTCCGCTTCGTCCAGATCTACGTCCTCGCCGGCGGTTTCCTCGACGGCGGACCCGGCTTTCGCATCGCCGTCTTCCACGCGTGGCACGAGATGTGCATCGAGGAGAAGTTCAAGGCGATGTGTGGTGAGCAGGTTTCGGGTTGCAGAGAAGGACAGCACTGCGCTTCTGCGCGGGCCGCGGTCCATTGAAGGGGCTGGGGCGATGAGCGGCGCGGCGGCATCGACGAGACCCGTCTTGGTCGACGTCGCCGGCGCGGCGATGGGCGGAGCCCAGCGCTATGTCAACGAGCTCGATCGGTGGCTTCTGGGATCGAAGGCGACCGTCCAGGTGGTCGGCAGGGGCCGCCGGCTCGGAGCAGGATGGCTCGCGTCGAGAGAGGCTAATGCACTGCGGGGACGGAGCGCGCACGTTGTCGCCACCAACAACGTGTCCTTCTGCCTTGGTGGCGACCACCGCACCGTCCTGCTGCGAAACGCGCTCCACTTCCTTTCTCCGGAGGAGGCCGCGCGGGTGCTCCCGCTGCTTCCTTCCCGCCAAGAGAAGGAAGCCGGCGTCGTGCGCGCCGCGATGCGGAGGGCAGACCGGATCGTCGTACCGACGACGACAATGGGCCAGCGAGTCGTGGCGCATTGCCCCTGGGCGGAAGAGCGACTGGCCGTCCTCCCGCACCCCCTGACCCCACTGGCGAACAGACGTCGACGTCGCCCGAGATCGCGGTCTCCGGTGCTGCTTTGCCCGGTCCTGAACGCTCCGTACAAGGACCTAGGCAGTGCCCTTCGGGAGCTGCAGCGGGCCACGGCGCGCGATTCGTATCTCTCGGGTCTCGAGTTGAGAGTGACGTGTGAGGAGCACGAACTGGAACGCCTGGGCGTTGACCAATCCGGTCGAATCATTCCTCTGGGCCGGCTCTCGAGCGACCGGATGACCGGTGAGCTGGTCGACGCAGACGTGATCTTCTTTCCGATGCAGCTCGAGTCGTTCGGCTACCCGCTCGCTGAAGCGCGGGTCAACCGGATCCCAGTCGTGGCGCCCGCCACCGAGCAGGCGAGGGAGGTAGCCGGCGATGCGCTGGTCGGATGCAACCGTGGGGACGCGGAGTCAATTGCAGCAGCCTTGGATGCCGCGCTCGATCTCGATCTCGCTCCTCTCGGGGAGAACCCCTTCGATCCCGACCGGTACTTCGCCAACTTGCTTCGTCTCGACGTGGGACCTCTTCCTACTCCCCCCGACCAGGCGCAGAGGCAGCCCTCGCGCGGCCGGAGTGTGTTGGAAGACCGGACACACCGACTGGTGCTTCTTCGGCGGCTCCCGGACCCGTATCGCTCGACGAGGATCTATGTCTCGAGCGAAGGGGGACTGCGCTACCTCCGGCCGTCCCTGGGCTCGGCTGATCCTCCGCTGCTGGCGCTGGTCCGAGAGCTGGTGGCGCCCGGCTCGACGGTGTGGGACGTCGGCGCCAACGTCGGGCTCTTCACCTTGGCGGCGGCGACCGCCTCGGGCCCAGGCGGGTTCGTGCTCGCCGTCGAGCCCGACGCGTGGCTGGTGAACCTGCTCCGGCGGTCGGCGAGGCTCCCGTCGAACCGCTCACTTGCCCAAATCGATGTTCTCTGCGCTGCAGCGGCCCAACGCGCCGGGGTGGTTCGCTTCCATATCGCTCGGCGGTCGCGCTCAACCAGTTACTTGGAGGGTTTCGGGACGACGCAGACCGGCGGCAGCCGAGAGGTACAGCTCGTGCCGACCGTTACGCTCGACCAACTGTCGGAGCAGGCTCCTCTTCCAGACGTCTTGAAGATCGACGTGGAGGCGGCCGAGGCGCTCGTGCTGGAGGGGGCTGCGCGAGTGCTGGAACACGGGCCGATCGTGGTGTGCGAAGTGGCGTCGAGCAACGCCGCCCCGGTGTCCGCCCTCCTGCGCGGCTTCGGCTACCGGTTCTACGACGGCGCGGTTGGCCGCGACCAAAGACGTGAAGTGCCGTCGCCGCCGGATCAGCTGCTAGCCATTAGAGAGTAATGGTGGCTGCATCGTCACAGCCAGGCTGCGACGGATGCGGTGGCGCCTTGTGCCTCATGCCACGCCTCGCTCGCCAGGGATGCCACGCGTGCTCCGACTGTGGCCTGGTCGTGTGCCTCCCGCTGCCTGACGATCCGGGTGCGCAGTACGGAGCGGACTACTTCGATCGTCGGCGAGAGCTGACGGCAGCGGACATCTCAGGGAAGGTGGATGCGTTCCGGGACCTCGCGAAGGCTCTTCGGCGCAGCCTGGGGCAAGGGGCCCGAGTTCTCGAGGTGGGGAGCGGCGTCGGCGCCCTCGTCCGTGCGCTACGGGACCAGGGCCTCGAGGCGACAGGCCTCGAGCTCAGCGAAGCGGCAGTGGCGATCGCACGAGAGCATTTGGGGATCGAGCTCCGACAGGAGTCGGTCGACGAGGCCCAGTTTCCGCACCAACTGGATGGCATCGTGGCGCTTCACGTTGTAGAGCACCTTCTCTCGCCCAACAGTTTCATCGAGAAGGCCTCGGCGGCACTCAGGATGGGCGGACTCTTGGTTGTGGAGGTACCGGATTTCGGCGCACGGCTCCGAGAGAGGACAGGGGACGACTGGCCATACTTCCGGCCCGGGGAGCACCTCTTCCATTTTACCGAGGGAAGCCTACGTTGGCTCATGACGCAGCACGGGCTTGCGGTCAGCCGGGTCGAGCGCCTTGGCGGGCTCGGCGTCCTGGCTCGGGAGGCGCAGGGAGCGGTGGGGTGGCGGAAGCCGAAAGGCGTCGCCGGAACCCTCTTTGCGTCCCGGTTGATCCTCTACCGCATACCCGGGGTCCGGCGCGTGACGCGATGGGTGAACCGAATGATCGGCTACGACTTGCTCCGGCGCCACGCCCACATCCGGCTTTGGGCCGAGCGCGTGGCCTGAGAGCTCAGCGCATCGTCGTAAGCGCCCCATGACTGGTGAGCGAAGGCGTCCCAGCCGCTGTCGACTCGAGCGACGGGAAGGAAGTGGCCCCGGTGTTCGGCGACTTTCCGCATGGCGATGGCGAGCCAGTCAGGACTGGGCGACGGATGAGTGAGGGCGGTGTCTCCGGCTACCTCACGAACGGTGGGAAGATCGGCGGCGATGATCGGAGTGCCGAAGTGGCAGGCTTCGAGGATCTGTAGACCGAAGCCTTCGAAGGAGGCGACGTCGACGAGGGCCATGGCATGGCGAAAGAGGTTGGCGAGTTCCCCATCGGGAACGCGTCCTCGGTACACGACGCCCGGCGCGCCCGTCTGTGTCGCCGCGCTCCCTACCACAACGAGGCGAAGGTCCGGTTCCGCCCTTCGCGCCGACTCGAAGGCCTCGATCACCAGGGGCCACCGCTCTCGTCGGTCGCCAGAATGAAACGTGAGAAAGTACCGTCCGAGTCGCGGGTCTCGAACGGGCGCGGCGAGCATTGTGGGTTCGACGCCAAGGTGAGCCACCCGCAGTCGAGCAGCGGGGTACGAGTAGCGCGAGGCGAGGTCCCGGGCCACCGTGTGGGATATGGCGATGACCTGTGCGCTCCGCCGCAGGCTCGATTCGAATAACCGGGTCAGCTCCACGGCTCTCGCTCGGGTCAATGGCGAGCGCGAGTCCGACGCGCCAGCAAGCCGACGGGCCGGGTCCTCGGTGACGGTCAGCACATTTGCCCATGCCCTTGACTGCGGGAGGAAGTCCGCCAGCCCGTGCATGAGGCGGGGCCGGACTCGTTGGAGCATGCGGGGAAGGACCATGCGGTACCACGACGTCCGGGAAACGCGGCGGGGGTGCAGCACCACGCGTGCGTTGCCCGGGACCGGAATGTTGCTCCATGCGGCGCTGCCGATTCCTAGCAGCAGGAAAGACCACCGAGAGGGTGCCGTCTCCAACATCCGGACGAAGTTCCGGCCCATGCGGTCAACACCTTTGCCGTTTTCTCTGATACAGGAACAGTCGACGGCGACGACGATGGGAGGCTTCAACACGCCCCGATAAAGGAGAGGCGAACGCCGCGGAAGAGCCGGATCGCGGCGAGGCCCGCATAAGCGGCCGTGGCAACCGCACTAAGGCGAGCCGGGGCGAGGGCAGCATGAACTCCAAGCAAAGCGGCTGCTGGAACGAGGATTGGAAGCGACCCGGAAAATAGTCGCCGGCAGTCGAAGAAGAAGCGGTTGTCGACAAGAGCCCAAGCAGCTACCGCGAGATAGGCGGCAAGAGTTGCGAGCGCAGCGCCGGTAGCGCCGAGCGGCGGTACCAGGACCAAGACGAGCAGCACGTTCACGGCAAGTCCGGCGACGGCCTGCGCGGCTTGGCGTGCCGTCCGCTTCTGCATTCGCAAGCCGAGATTCGCGTAGGTGCTGATGGCGAGGAACACGGCGCCGATCGCGATCAACGGGGGGACCGATGCGTCCTGGAACGCCGGCCCGAAGGCCAGTCTTGTGATCGCTCCGCCGTAGAGGACCAAGGCGGCGACGATCGGGACGCAGATCTCGAGGTGGAGCAGGGCGATCGAGGTGCAGAGACGGCCCGCCTCTTCGCGGCGTCCCTGTTCCCAGAGAGCGGTGACACGCGGTGTCACGGCGAGGAAGAGGACGGACGGCAGGACGAGGACCGCCTGTTCACTGAGGAGGTATGCGGCTGAGTAGCGACCGACGACGCTTGCCGTGGTGAGCCGCGCGAGCAGGAAGCGATCGACGGTCGCCAGGGCGTTGAGGGCGACGGACGTGAGGAGCATGAAGGCTCCGAATGAGGCGAGCAGCTGCAGGGAGGCCACTCGCAGGCGCAGCCGAGTCGATTGCTGGCCCATGAGGACCACCACGGAAAGTAAAAGGAGGGACAGACCGGCGGAGAGGACGACGGCCGCCGCGGAGTGTACGACCAGCGCAGCGGCAAGGGCGACGACGAAGCGTAGGGCCGTAGCGAGCAACTGGACGACGGTCGCCGCGGTGGCGTCCTCGGCCATGACGAAGCGCGTGATGACGAGCTGGAAGAGCGTCAGTCCCCAGATCAGGGCCAGCACGGCGAGGAAGTCGCGGACCTCGACTGCTGAGAAAACGACGAACGGAACGGAGACAAGCGACCCAGTGAGCAGCGTGAAGACCGTCCACGCGAAGGCTTCTTCGGCCGCCTCACGTTCCTTGGCGTCGCCGCTCAGGACGAAGCGCTGATAGCCGGCGATGACCCACTCTCCGAAGACCACGGATGCGTATGAGGCAACCAGGAGGAGCAGCGTGTACCGGCCGTACCCGTCGGGCCGAAGCGCCCGAGTGAGGATGGGAGCGGTTGCGAGCCCGAAGAGCGCCGGCGCAGCGCGCGTAGGCAGGTAGCGCAGCGCGTGGCGAAGGACCGTTGCCGCGTCGTCGTTGCCCTTGACGAGAGCGGCCGCAGGCGTGGCGGAGTTCAGGAGTTCGCTCTGGGAGTCAGTCATCGCTGCGGGAAGGGAACGCGTGCGAGGGAGCGGGAACGGTCTCCATGGCCATGCCGCAAGGGAGCATGGCTTCGTGGCTCACGCCGGCTTTGTCCGGAGGAACGGTTCACCTCGACGAGCGCAAACCAGAAGACGAGGGAGAAGCCGGAGCCCACGGAAAGGAGCCAACTCTCGAAGGCAGCGGAGATGAGGCCGGCGATGACGATCGCGATCATCGCGGGGTCCGCGTTTCGCGACCGACGCGCTGTCCGGAGAAGCAACACGAAGAAGAGGACGCCCGCGACCAGGCCGACGTCGGACAGCAGCGTCAAGTAGGAGTTGTGGAACTGCGCCGCCGTTCCCTCGAGGTACCCGGCCTTTGAGGAGAGGGGGCGGAGGACGACGTCAGTGGCGCCGAAGCCATGGCCGAGGACGGCCCGACGGGCGAATACTTCGGGAAAGGTCGCCCACAGCAGGCCCCGGCTGTTGACGCCTGAAAACCTGTGCGGGTCGATGACGGCGACGCTGGCCACGACACTTAGGACTGCGGGTAGCAAGATCAGGAGAAGGCGTCTTACGCTAGTGATGGCACGGAAGTGTGACCATGCGAGATAGAGGTAAGCGCCGGTCACGGCGAGCAAGCCGCCCCGGCTGGCGGCAGCCGCCGTCTCCGCGGCCAGAAGGGCAGCGATCGCGCCGTATCCCCATCGTCGGGCCGTTCGAGTGGCCGACAGGGCGTTGTGGAAGGCCAGGGGGAAGAGAACGGCGGCGGCAGCACCAAGCGCATTGGGGTTGATAAACAAACCGGCGTACCGGCTCCCAGAGATGCTGCCAAGGCGTAGCGATGAGAGCCCGCCGATTGCGAGCAGGGCGCCGAAGGCAGTTAGGGCAGTACGGAATTGGCGGGGACCGTCGGGGACGCCGTTCAGGAAGGCCAGTATGAGGACCATCGCGAGGAAGGACACCGCCCGGCCGAGCGTAAGGGCGGGTTCCACGGACCATGCGGTCGACAGGATCCCGAGCGCAGTTAGGGCTAAGAGCGGGCTGGGCACGCGGCGCAATGCGCCGTGACGTGGTGAGCTCCTGCTCACTCGCACGGCTAGAGCAAAAAGCACTGCGCCGCCGAGGATCCAGCGCAGCGTGAGGAAGGACGCGGCGCGACTGGCAAATGTCGTGCTGGGTAGAAAGAGAGCCAGGACCAGCCCCAGGAGCAGCGCGTCGAGCCGCCGAGCGGAGCAAGCCACGGCGGCCAAGAACGCGAGAACTCCGATCGGCACTGCCGCCGCGATACCGGTCGCGACGACGACACCGAGGACTCCGCTCACCACGAGGACAAACGCTGCACGGAGAACCTGCGCGGAGCTGTGCCCGCGCCGGTCACGACGACGTTGTCGGTTCGACACGGGCTCTTCCTCATCATTAGGAGGTCGGGAAGGAGCTCGCACTCTTTCGCCTTTCAGCCCGCTCACGTTGCGTCCGCACTCCGGATGGCGCGCTCGAATCCGCGCACAGCATTGTCCAGAGAGAGGGATTCTGCAGCGGCGCGTGCCGCTTCACTCATCGCCGCCCACCCGGATGGCGTCAGAGCAAGAAGGTTGTTGACGCCTCTTGCGATACTGGGTACGTCCGGCTCCACCACCCACCCGTTCTTCCCATCCTCTACTAGCTCGGCTGTCGCGCCAGCGCGGATCGACGAAATCGCAGGGAGGCCGCAAGCCATCGCCTCCTGCAGTGAAAAGCCCCAAACGTCGTCGAGCGTGGGGAACACCACGGCGTCCGCTCGTTGGAACACCTCCGGAAGCCTCTCGTACTCCAGGTGCCCCGTGAACATAGCCCTAATCCGGTGCGCAGCGAGCCTGTGCTCCAGGTGCACGCGACCAGGCCCTTCACCGACGACAAGTACGTTCGTACGGCGCGCTGCGTCTGCTTCCGCGAGCGCGTCTACGAACAGGTGCCATCCCTTTTTCGGGACGAGTCGCCCGCACAGCAGGAGGGTGCGGACGAGGCGAGGAGTGGAGTCGCCTGGGCGGAAGCGGTTGAGGTCAACGCAATTCGGCGAGCGGAAGATTTGCGAACTTGGCGCGCCCAGCGAGACGAGGTGGTGGCGAGCGAGCTCGCCGGGCACGACATAGGTTGTCGCCCTTGAGACCATAGCGTGCTTAAGCGACCGGATGAAGCCGCCACGATGGTGCCGGATCGACTCGCTCCACATTACGGCAGGGACCTTGCGCTTCTGGGCCCAGTGCAACGAAACTGCGGCCGGCAAGCTCGCGTAACCGCCTACAACGACCACATCGGGCCGGAGCTTATCGAGGGTAGCAGGGAGGTTGTGGGGAACGAACCACGTCCACTTCTCGACTCGGCCGACGACGAAAGCCTTGCTTCGCGCCATCACCCACGGGTATGGCAAGCGGTCGAGGTTCACCGTCCAGGAGCGCCGTGCATCTTTCTCCCCGCAGAGAACAACAGTAAGTTCGAGTTCAGGTTGATGAGCGAGGGCCGTGAAGAGGGGCTCGCGGTAAGGGCTCACCACCTCGTGCACCAGGGCTACGCGGGTCGTCACTGCTGACCGTGTTCAAGCTCTAGGAAATGCCCTTGGCGCACGTGAGTGCGAACGCCACGCAGGCGTAGGCGCAGCGATCGGTAACCACTGTGGAGCGGCGTGGTGGCGAGCCGCGAGTTATGCCGCGGAACGATTCGTGCGAGTGGCTCCTCGGTTCGTCGGACCATTTACCCGGTGTCTCCTTGTTCAGGGGGGCGCATCTCGAGCGAGGACAGCCAACCGTTGAGTGCCACCAGCGACCACCGTGGGGACCAGCGTTCGGCGCGCTGCCCAGCGAGCGCTTCCGTCGCCAGCTGCCTCGACACGAAGTGCCAAAGCGGGGCGTCTGACTTCTCAACCGCCTTGCTCAGAACCGCGAGAGGGCCCGTGCACAGCCAAGCCGTCATAGGCACCGAGAAGCCGCGCTTGCGGCGTCTTGAAACGGCCGTCAGGAACGGGTCGGCCAGCGCGTCGGCGAGCGTTCGCTTGCCGATGCGGCGGGGGTCACCACGGGTCGCCGTCACCGCACTAGCGAAGAAGCGTCCGTCGAGGTAGGGAACCCTGAGCTCGACGGACGAGGACATGGAGAAGTTGTCGGCGTCGGGAAGCAGGGTGGCCTGGAGGTAATTGGCCAGCTCGTCCTCGACGAGGGCCGCGCACGTGCGGGAGCGATCGTGACGCTGAGCACGGAGCCCTGGAAGGGGATCGATCCCGGTCAAAGACCGCACCGTAGCTGTCGGATGGACCTCTCTTTGGAGCAAGTCGAGGTCCCAGGCGGTCCGGGGACCGCCGCGCAGGAGGAGTCGCGCCACCTTGTCGCCTCCGCCGCGAGCTCGCGCCACCCGTGCTGCCCCCGCTGCCACGCGGCTGGCCGAGGGCACTCGGTCGAGCGTGTCGAGCAACCGAAGCCAGGGGAGCGTGCGGTAGTGCGCGTATCCGCCCAGTGCCTCGTCGCCGCCGAGACCGGAGAGGGCCACGCGGAAGCCGCTGCGTCGCACGGCTTCGCAGACCACAAAGGTGTTGAGGCCGTCGATCGTGGGGCGCTGCATCGCCTGGAAGAACCGGTTCACGCCCCCCTCGTCGAGGTGTGCCCGGACGACCTCGTGTTCGTGGCCGTAGTGAGCGGCGGTGGCAGCAGCCTCTGGCGCCTCGTCGTGGTCGCCCACACCTTGCACCGTCATGCACATGAGGTCGTGGCCACCATCGCGAGCTGCCGCCGCGAGGGCGGTGGAATCGACCCCGGCGGAGAGGAGGAGCACCGTGGGGACGTCGGACCGGAGGTGCAACTCGACTGATTCTCGGAACGCCGTGCCCAGGTCGAGATCATCGTCGGCGGTCTCGATGAGCGGGTGCTCCCCGGGCAGGATCGGAGATTGGCTCGTCCGGCCCTCTCCGTCGACGGCCACCGTCGTGTTGGGCGGGACGGCGGTGATTCCCTCGAAGGGCGAGACGTCGGCGGGCATCGACCCCAGGTAGAGGTAGGTGCAACCGCCTCCTTCGACACCGGCGGCAGCGAATGCAGCCGGGCCAGCGGCTTGACCTCTGAGGCGAAGGCGAGGGTCCCGTCCGGGAGCCGGCGAAGGTAGAGAGCCTTGATGCCGAACGGGTCCCGAGCAAGGGTGAGCGAGCCCTCGACGGTGTCGACCAAGGCGATGGCGTACACGCCCCGGAAGCACCGCAGGCTTTCCCGGCCGAGGCGCGACCACAGCTCGGGGATGACGGCGCCGTCGCAGCGGTTGCGGAGGTCGAGGCCGAACTCGTCGATCACCTCGAGGTGGTTGTAGATCTCCCCGTTGAAGACGCAGACGTATCGGCGGTCAGCGGACCAGAACGGCTGGTTTCCCGAGGGCGTCGGGTCCTGGATGGCCAGGCGGGTGTTCCCGAGGATGAACGCGCCCGCCCGCACGACCACCTCATGGTCAGGCCCGCGGTGGCGTTGACCGGCGTTGAGCTCGGCCACCCGCGACGCGGCTCGGTCGACGTCGCGGTCAAGCGCTCCGGCGATCCCGCACACGGCGCTCAGCCCCGGTCCAACTCGCCGGCCGCAGCGATGGTCGTGCCGGACGACGCCAGGGAGGCCGCCGAGGCGTCTTCGATCTCGCTCATGGCTCTGCGAAAGGCGACCGCTGATCCCACATGGCCCTTGTCCTGCCCGGACAGGCGCACCGTGTCGCCGTCGACCACCAGATGCCGGAAGTCGACCACCACGGCGGAACGTCCTCTCCCGAGGACCTCGATGCGCTCCTTCTCGACCGCCGGCGGCCCGCCCCTGGCGTAGGTGACGGACGCCAGCGAGCCGTCGGGGTAGCGGAGGGAGACGACGATGTCCTCGGCCATCATCCGCTCGCCCTTCCCGGAGCCGAGCGCGCGGACCTCGACAGCGTCCTCGCCCACGATCGCCGCGCACGTGTCCACGAAGTGGCACACCTCTCCTATGAGGCGGCCGCCCTGGCGCCGGTCGTTGTACCAGTGGTCTTCCGGCACGGGCCCGGCGTTGACCCGGTAGGTGACCACGAGTGGCCCGGAGCGGCCGGCGAAGTGCTCCCGCAACTGCTGGACGGCCGGCGACCATCGGCGGTTGAACCCGACGAACAGCACCTTGCCGCTCTCCCGCCAGGCCGCCTCGACGTCGTCGAGCTCGTCCATGGTGAGGGCCAGCGGCTTCTCGCAGAACACGTGCTTGCCCGCCCGCAACGCCCTCGCCGCCAACGCGGCGTGGGTGTCGTGGGGGGTGGCGATGACGACGACGTCGACGTCGGGGTCGTCGATGACGCCGTCGGCCCCCGACACCGCCTTCTCGAACCCGGCCCGCTCAGCCAGGCGCCGGGCCGAGAGCCCCGAGGCGGAGGCGACCGACACGAAGCGGTCGAAGCCGGCCTCCTTGAAGGCGGGCACGAGGACGGTGGAGGCGAAGGCGCCGGCCCCGATGAGGCCCACCCCCTCGCCGCCCCCCGGCTGCGGCGCACGGAGGCGGATGGGCAGGTCGGGGACCACGGCGGCCTCGTAGGTGAGCGCCACTCCCAGGTAGGGCTCGCGCCGCGACTCGATGAGCTCGTAGGCGTCGGCGGCGGCGGCGATCGGGAAGCGGTGGGTCACGAGGTCGGCGACGCCGAGGCGGCCGGCGGCCAGCAGGTCGAGGACGGCTTCGAGGTTGCGGCCCTCGGTCCAGCGCACGTGGCCGATCGGCAGGTCGACGCCCCACTCCTCGTACGACCGCTCGTACCGACCCGGGCCGTAGGAGCGAGCGAACCGGAGCGTCAGCTCCTTCTCGTAGAACGGGGTGCGCTCGAGGTGGAGGCCCACGTCGCCCACCACCACCACGCTGGCCCGGTCCCGGCACAGGGCGGGGCTGCGGGTGACCGCATGCGACGAGGCGGTGGCGGCGGTGAGCAGGACGGCGTCGGCGCCCCGCCCCTTGCTCCACTCCAGCACGGCGTTGGTGGTCTCGTCGCCCGCCTCCACGAAGGCCAGCGCTCCCGCTCCACGGGCCCGCTCGACGGGGAAGTCGGCGACGTCGATCCCGGCGACGTCACAGCCGGCCGCCTGCGCCAGGCGCAGGGTGAGCTGGCCGAGCAGGCCGAGGCCGACGACGACGACCTGGGCGCCCGGCCCGACCTCGGCCAGGCGGAAGCCGTGGAGGGCGATGGAGGCGATGGTGGCGAAGGCGGCGTCCTCGGCGGCGACGCCCTCGGGGACTGCGGCGCACAGCAGGCCAGGGACGGCCTGGAACTCGGCGTGATTGGCCCGGCCGGCGCCGCCGGTGGCCACCAGCTGACCCGGGGCGACGCCGGCCACGTGCTCGCCCACCTCCAGGGCGATGCCCGCCGCCGAGTAGCCGAGGGGCACGTCCTGGTCGAGGCGGGTACGCACCGCCTTGGCCGTCTTGGCGATGCCCTCGGTGCGGGCCTTGCGTACGACCTGACGCACCAGGTCGGGACGGGCCCGTGCCTTGGCGAGGAGGCTGGACTGGGCCAGGGCTGTCACCGCCCGCTCGGTGCCCGGCGACACGATGCTGGCTGCCGTGTGCACAAGCACGTCCGTGGGCCCGATCGACGGCCGCGGCACGTCGATGACGCGGACGGGGCCGCCCGAGACGGGCTGCACGATCTGCCTCACCGGCCCCCCCGGACGGCGGTGACGGGTGCGACCGTGTGCTCGGCGTGCCACGCCTGGAGGCACACCAGGGCCCACGCCGCCAGCGCCGAGTCCTGCCGCCCGCTCGCCGCGTCGCCGAACAGGCGCAGAGCGGCATCCCGGCACACCAGCCCGGCGTCGGCCACCGCCTCGACACGCTGGCGCAGGCCGGCGCTCCGCTCGCCTTGGAACCAGCCCCGCGCCGGCCCGCCGAAGCCGCTTTTCGGTCGGTGGACGATGTCGTGCGGCACGAGTCCCGCCGCGGCGCGGCGCAGTGGCACCTTGGTCACGCCGTCCTCGATGAACGTCGCCGGGTCGGCGCTTCCGGCTGCTGCCACCACCGCCTCGTCGAGCAGGGGGACGCGCACCTCCACGCCGGCCGCCATCGCCGCCTTGTCCACGTAGGCGAGGTTGAGGTTGGGCAGGAACTGAGCGCGGTCGAACGCCAGGGCCTCGGACAGGGACGTGCTCGTGAGCGGAGAGCTGTGCCCGTCGAGCTCGTCGAGCGCCGCGTCGGCGCACCCGGGCATGAGGGCCTCGACCTCGGCGTGGGTGAGCTGGGCCATCATCCGCCAGTAGTGGGGCGGGCGCTCGTCGCCCACGGCTCGGGACAGCTTTTGGGCGTTTCGCCGGGCGCCGTGCAGCGGGCCCGGCTGGCCCCCGTGGAGGGCGGGCGAGCCCGCGGCGACCAGGCGGCGGACGGGGATGGGCAGGCGCGCCGCCCGGCGGGCCAGGCCGAGGGCCAGGTGGCGGGGGTAGCCGGCGAAGAGCTCCTCGCCTCCCACGCCCGACAACAGGACCTTGGTGGCGCTGGCCCGAGCCAGGCGGTACAGCGAGATGGCCGCCGGGTCAGCGACCGGGTCGTCGAAGTGGAGACTGAGCTCGTCGAGGTCGTCGGCGGCATCGCCCCCGATCTCCACCTCGGTGAGATGCACACGGGGGTGGCGGGACGCCGCCAGCCGGGCGTACTCGGTGTCGTCGGGGTTGATCTCGAGCCGTTGCGAGGCAGGGTCGTAGCCGGCGGTGAGGGCGTGCAGGTCGACGTCCCCCCCGGCGACGGCCATCAGCTCGAGCAGGATGGTCGAGTCGAGGCCGCCGGAGAGCAGCAGGCCCACGGGCACGTCGCTGAGGAGCTGTCGGGCCGTGGCGGTCGACAGCGCCTCTCGCAACACGGTCGGATCGAGGGCGTGCTCGCCGGCGGGCGGGTGGGACCAGTGGCGCCACTGGCGAACGTGCCCGTCCTCGAGGGTCAGCGCCGAGCCCGGGGCCAGCTTGCGGATGCCGGCCCACGGCGTGCGGGGATGGGGGACCCACAACAGCGTGAGGAACTGGGCGAGGGCGACGTGGTCGAGGCCGTAGCGCAGCTCGGGCCGCAACGACAGGATGGCCCGGGGCGCCGAGCCGGCCACGACCCTGCCGTCGACCTCAGCCCAGTAGAGGGGCTTCACCCCCAGGCGGTCGCGGGCCAGGAGGGCGCGGCCGCGCCGCTCGTCGAGGAGGGCGAACGAGAAGATGCCCTCGATGCGGTGCAGCACCTCGTCGCCCCACTCCGCCCAGCCGAGGAGCAGCACCTCGGTGTCGGTGCCGGACCGGAACCGAGCGCCCCGTGCCTCCAGCTCGCGGCGCAGCTGCGGCGAGTTGTAGATCTCGCCGTTGTAGACGACGCTCACCCCCCGCTCCGGGTCGTGCATGGGTTGGGCGCCGGCCGGCGTGGGATCGAGGATGGCCAGGCGGCGGTGGGCCAGGCCGGCCGGCAACGGGCCCGTGGAGACGACCCGCTCGCCGCTGCCGTCCGGTCCCCGGGTGGCCAGCGTCGCCGCCGCCCTCCGCAGGTCGGCCTCGTGCTCCGTCGTCCCGAACACCCCTACCCAGCCGCACATGGCGTCAGCGCGTCCCCTGGCGGGCGGCCAGGGAGAGCGTGGTGGTCAGCCGCAGGGGGAGGGTGCCCTCGACGGTGGCGGCCACGCCGGCGGACGGCTGGGTGGGGCCGAACCCGGTCGCCACGTCCGCGGTGACGTGCTCGACCGTCGCCTCGCCCTCGGCGACGGCGATGGTGAGCGGCCCGGCGTCGAGGGTGGACGGCCCAGTGGCGGTGGTGACGACGCCGGGCGCCAGGTGGAGGCGGGCGACCGCTCGATGCCGGCCGGCGCCCGTGACCTCGTCGCTGATCTGGACGCCGTCGGGCCGCACGACGAACCGGCGTCGGTGGCGGGGACGGCCCGGCAGACGCCGGTACCCGTCGTGCGAGGCCACGATCGTGACGGCGCCTTCGGTCTCCTCGGCCTGTTCCAACCTCGGCGTCGCCCGCCGGGCCGCCCGGAAGGTCCCCCAGACCTCGGTCTGGTCGGCGCCGTCCACCTCCACGGTGTTGTGCGCCGCCGTGGAGCGCTCGAACGCCCGGCGGGCGCCCGGCTCATAGGTGGACGTGCCGGTGTCGACCACGATCCGCATGCCGTCCACCGCCAGCTCGAACGACAGGCAGTCGGCGTGGGCGTGCGCCGGCAGCTCGGGCGGGCACGGCAGGCCGACGTCGGCGATCAGGTGCAGCCGGTCGCCGGGGCGGGCGACGACGTAGCCCGAAGGGTCGAGCACGGTGAGCCTGGCGGGCGGCGGGGCCGCCGGTTCCAGCAGCTTCAGCCGGTCGCGCCCGACCGGGGTGCAGTCGTTGAACAGGGGGACCTCGCCGTCGGGCAGCAGCATGGCGCCCAGCCACCGGCGCATGGCGGCGAGCGCCGGCGGCAGGTTGGCGGGCGCCGGACGCCGGGCCGCGGCCAGCAGGTCGGCGACGTCGAGCAGGTCGCCGAGCACCTGGCAGTGGTACGACGGCGAGCGCTCGAAGTGGCCGCCGTCGGCCAGGACCTGCCGGTCGATCTGCGCCTCGAGGTGGCCCAGGGCGGTGGCCACGAGGTGGTCGTCGCCGAGGAACACGCCCAGGCCCGCCAGCGCCTTGAGGTTCTTCACCAGGTGGTTGCCGCCCACGTCGAGCTCGAGGTGGGTGCGGGCGAAGCGGGCGTGGGCACCGAGGTCGGCGACGAAGTCCTCGTCGTGGTCCGTCCCGGCGACGAGGCGGGCGTAGACGCCGCACAGGGCCCAGGCCCGCAACGAGGCGACGTAGGGCGACCAGGCGTCGGCGTGGCTGAGCGGGGTGACCCGGCGCCACGAGGTCCACAGCCGGGCGAAGGCGTCGCGGGCCCAGGCGCCGTCGGGGTGGGTGGCCAGGGCCCACGCCCACTCGAAGTAGTGGAGGTGGTAGCGCCACAGGCGGGACGCGCCGGCCTGGTCCCAGTCGGGCGGGTCACCCAAGCTCCGCTCGTGGCCCAAGAACGAGAAGCGCCCCTCGGCGTTGGCCTCGGCGCTCGGGCACCCGGTGGCCACGCGGGCGTCGAGCGGCATGAAGTCGGGTGGCCAGCCGGGGGGCGGGCAGGGCGGCCGTCGCCCGCGCAACCAGGCGGCGGTGGTGGTGGGCGCCAGCGAGGCGGCGGCCCGCTGGGAACGCAGGCGGAGCCGGTGGGCGGGTTGCGCCGGGCGGAGGTGCCGGGCGGTGTGGGCCAGCAGGAGGGGCCGCGCCAGCCTGCCGGACGAGGCATCCGCGGACTGCCCAGGCAGCAGGTCCAGCAGCGCCGCCTCCTGGCGCACGCCCTCGGCGAAGGAGCGGGGTGCGTACCCGAGGTCGGCCCGTGCCGGGGAGATGTCGAACGCCTTGTCCTCGGCCAGGCGCTCGAGTTGCTCAGCCCGCAGGCGCGGCCGGGGCGCCAGGCGCTCGTAGGTGCGAACGGCGGCCACCGCCGGCGCCAGCGGCACGGGGACCAGGCGGGGCGAGCGGCCCACGGCGGCGGCGGCCTCGCCC
>JALYMX010000147.1 GCA_030773495.1 Actinomycetota bacterium
CAGACCGTGGACGGCGCCCACCTTCTTGGCCCGGGTGCCCTTGGGTATGGCGGTCCAGTCGATGAGCCCGAACGGGGCGGCCACCAGCCCGCCGATGATTCCCGCCCCGATCATCCAGTAGGCGACGGTGGCCAGCTCCTCGCTATCGGTGATGAGGTGCAAGATGTCGAAGATGACGGCGGTCGCCAACAGCCCGAAAGGGAACGGGATGAGCTGCTGATGTACGGCGTGGCCGAGGAACTTGACCCGGCTCTCGACCGGAGCCGCGGTTCCCGTTGGGGGAGCAAGGCTTGCCCCTCCGCGCCCGACGGGGGCCTGCGACTCCTCGGAGCGGGCCAGCGCCTCGCCGTAGCGAAACTTGTAATCGTCTCCCATGGGGCTACCTCCAGAGGATTGTCGACCGACTTGTTACGCTTGAACCGTCTCCACAGAGCACCAGGGCCCTTGCGAGACCCTGTCGAATGAACTTCAGATCGAGGACGGAGCTAGGTGGTCTCCGCCCCAGCTCCTGTCCGGCGCTCGGTCGCTTCGTCGTCGCCTCTGGTGACGACGTCCTTCACCTTCCCGGCCGCCTGCTTCACGATCGCGCCGGCGATCTTACTCTCGTCGAGGTCCTCGGTACCTCCCGGCGGAACGTGCGACCAGCATGCGCTCGGCATAGGGGGCGGAGCGCCCCATGTTGTAGGCGACGGTGTTCTGGGCGATCGCCTCCGTGGCCTCCTCGACGGTTCGCTTGCCCGTCACGATCTCGTGCACAATCTTCATGGCCACCACGTTTGCCGCCTCGGCATCGCAGCGGGCGGCGACCTCGCCTTTCGTGCCGTCAACCACGATGCTGCCGTCGATCTCGGCGATCTGGGTGATCTTGTCGGGCGGGACCCGGTAGTCGATGACCTGGGTGAGAAAGTCAGTGTGGGGCGCGGGGAAGTTGTGGGCGACCACGTCGCTCGTCAGCTCGGTCCGCTTCCACGGACCTGAGATGCGAAACCGAATCCCGCGCTCGTTCTTCTCAAACGCGTAGGCGCGCTGCGGCCGCCTCGCGGGCCGCCTGGCCGGGTGTTCTGTTCGTCCTCTCTGACGACCGACCGGGGGGCCGCGGTCACCCGGAACGCGCCAGCATCAATCTCGAGCGTTCCGGCCCGGATCACAACTGCCTCGTCTTCGCAGTACCTTCGCCGCAGAACGGCTCGGACCCGAGCAACGAGCTCCGGCCCTTCGAATGCCGGATCGTCGCGAGGGCCTCGGGAGCAAGTTCGCCAGAACGTGCATCGGCGAGAGCTGGCGCAGGCACGGGATGAGTCGGCCTCTCAACCACGCCACGACATGCACTATCAGCACCGGCAGGACAACCCGACGACAGTGACGAGGAGCGAGCGGAAACCAACCTAAGCGGGACGGCTCCCGCGGCTGGAAGGGTCGCCCGAGAGCGACCCTTCCATGTTTGTGGGTGTTAGCGCCTCTCACCAGTGCGTCCGACATCAACGATCGTCCCGCCCCCTGAACCAATCAAGAGGGTGCACGAAGGGTTCTTGGCGCACTCCAGATAGGCCTGGGCCCGGAGGTACTCGAGGTAGGCCGGGTCCCGATAGGACGAGGCGAGCTGCTCTTGCTCGACTCGCTTGCGCTCCGCCTCCAGGCGGCCCTGCTCCACCTCGTTCTGCTTGGTGAGGATGGCGATCTGGCTCGTCCGGTTGGCTTGGAATCCCCGGGCGACCTCGTCGGGGACGCCGATCGCCTTCACCACGAAGGCGAACTCCGGGCAGATCTCCGGCGTCGTTGGGGTGTAGGTCGGCCCGCAGAAGTACTGGTCGCCGAGGACGCTGGCAATCCGATCCTGCAGCTCCGAGCCCACTTGGCGCTCGATGGCCCGCTTCACGTCCCCGTTGGCGTACAGCTCCTCGACTCCGTACTGTCGGGACAGGTCCTGGAGGGCGGTCTGGATCTGCTGGCGGAAGTTGTCGTTCAGCATCCGGTCCCACCCGGCGTCGGTGTACGCGCGGTACTTGAGCCCGATCTGCTCGTGGAACTTCCGCAACTTCGCCGAGTTGAGCTTGAAGTACGTCGCCGTCTCGAACTCGACGATGATCTTGTCCTTGGTCGGTGTGGCGATGAAGTCTTCACCGGCGACATCACCCTCGTCACTGCGCTTGGAGATGATGTAGTTCCGCTGGACGGCCGGGTAGAGGTACCAGCGGTCCGACAGCCCGTTGAAGCTCAACGCAGAGCCAGGCTGGACCGTGCGCTGGTAGTGGTTGCCCTCGAAGGGCCCGCCACCGTAGGACAGGCCGTACTTGTCGGCCGGCGTCTTGACGAAGCTGGCGGCGGCGACGCCGATAACGACGAGCAGAATGACGACGCCCGCTCCGGCGGCGAGCAGGGCGCCCGTGCCCGGGCCGCCTCGTCGTGGAGCGGAGATGGCGGTGCCACGGGTGTTGGTTCTCAGCGTGGTCATGTCGTGTTCCTCCTCTTCCGGGCTAGAGCCGGTAGAACTCGTCGAGCTCTTGGTCGACGAGGGTCTTGGTGCGCTGGGACAGCAGCGGCCATACGAGTTCGTCGCGCCGCAGGTCCTCGAGCAGGCGCGCCCACCGAGCCAGGCGGCGGTAGTGGTCCCGCGCCGCGATGAGGTATCCCTCGTCTTCGTGTGTCGGCATGCGAGTGGCTGAGGCCGCGATGACCTCCCGGTGGCGTTTCCCGACGACGCGTAGGACGGCCGAGGCGTAGCCGCCGACGACCAGCAGGCCAACGACGAGCAGCAGTTCGGGCATGTTTCCTCCTGTGGGCGCGTGCGCGCCCGGAGTCGGTTGTGCGAAACGTGGCGCGATGGACGCGCCCGCAGTTCAGGAGAGACTCGAGCTCAGGCCGAACTGCCCGGCGGAAAGGTCAGCCGCCGACGCGAGGCGGCGGCACGCCGTCGAGGTGGCCTCGCTGCGCGCCGAACGGGTTGCCGCCACCACGGCGGACCCACCCAGTGGAGCGGAAGCAAGGGGCAGCAAGCCTGCGACCGGAGCCGACAATGTGACTTGTTGCTCGCACGCTGCTCACCGCTTCAGGTGCCTCGGTCGTAGCTCCTTTGCCACGATGTGCACCCGCGAAGATCATCGCGCCACGGAGGTGAAAAGGGAAGTGAAATCCTCGCTCATCGTCACACGGGCCGTTTCGCAATCGTCGTCCTTCCCGCGCCGGATCAGCCCCCTGGCGCCGTCGGGCGAGGGGTGCTGGGATTCGGGCACCACCCCGCACGTCGTGAACGACGAGGCGTCGCGCCGTTCGAATGGGCACCTTGGCGCGACGATCACTGCTTCAACGACGGTCGTTCGTCGAGCGGAGCGAGTGGTCCGCCGCCCGGCAGTCGCGAATGTCGTACGGCGTGCCGGAGCGGCGTCGAGAAGGTGTCACCCGGGTGCAGAGCCACGGTGTCCATCACGAGCCGGGCCCGCGGCGGGCTCCGTCTGCTGAGTCGTTGGCGCAGCGAGTAGCAGCACTCCCGCCGCAGAGCCCAGGAGGAGAACGATCGGGCCATCCGTCACCGCCGCCAAAGCAAGGAGCAGGCCGACACCGATGAGAATGAACCGAACGGTGCGATGAGGCGTTCGTCGTCGGAGCCGGACTGAGCCGAGGAGGATCGCGCCAGATGTCAGGCCGACGTACGCCCGCCGGGCAGTTCGGGCGTCGTCACAGACGGCTTCCAGTCGCTGCTCTTCGAACAGGAGGACCCACAGGTTCCGGTCATCGTCGGCCTCCTTCTGCTGGCTCTCCAACAAACGTCCGCAGCTGCCCGCCGAGTTCTCGGGCGACGTCGAGATGGGCAGGACGAACTGCAGTGCCAGGGCCACGGTCAACAGCATGATTCCCACCGACATGCTCCTCGCCCTCACCGCTCATGATGGTGACACACGCGGCATCGCGACAAGCGCCGGCGACTGCCGCCCGTATGCCCGGATGGAGCGCACGGCGCTCGCGAAGGAAGCGCGACAGATCGTGTGTCGGCGGAAGGGGGGCCAGCACCCGGAGATGCACCACTCGGCAGGTATGGCGGGCGGCGGCGTCTACAACGACCCACGCTCCGCCTACAATGGCGGCGTGGCCTCCAACGCTCACGTCATGACCGTTTCGCAGAACGGCCAGGTGTCCATCCCGGCGGAAGCCCGTGCCCGTTGGAAGGCGCGGAAGGTGGTCGTCGTCGATCTCGGCGACCGCATCGTCGTGCGTCCCCTCGGCGACCAGCCCGTCGACGACCTGCAGGGAAAGTATCGGGGCCGTGGGCAAAGTACGGACCGTGCCCGAAAGCAGGCACGGCAGGAGGACGCCACCCGCAGCCGGGCGCGTTGACGGTCCTCGACGCCTACGCGGTCCTCGCGTACCTGAGGGGCGAAGTTGCGGCGGCAGAGGTGCGCGCGCTTTTTGAGGACGCCGCCGAGACGTTGACCGCCCTCGGTGTCGCCGAGGTGATGGACCACCTCGTTCGCATTGCGGGCGCCGACGAGGAAGACGCCGTCCTCGACCTCGCCCAGCTCGGCCTGCTCGATGGCCGACCGGTCGATTCAACGCTCGGCATCGCCGCAGGAAGGCTCCGAGCCCGTCACTACGACCGGCGCCGCTGCCAGGTGAGCCTCGCCGACTGCGTCGCAGCAGAGGCCGCTCGGGCTGGCGGCGAAGCACTCGCTACTGCGGATCCCGATCTTCTCGACGTCTGTCACGCCGAGGGAATCGCCGTCGTTGTGCTCACGGGATCGGCGGGGACGCGGTGGGCGCCGCCACAGTCGTGATCAACTGGTTGGCGCTCAGCTTGCCCGAAGTGGCGCTCGCGATGCCGCCATCGCGAGGTGGTGCCGCTCGCTGCTCGGGCGCCATGTAGCGGTTTCCGGCCGGGATGAGAAGGATGAGTGCGGACGTCCGAGAGACGGACTTCGGGCTTGCCTGCGCGTGGTGGCACGACCTGGCACCCCAAGTTTCACGGGGCGCGGTGCGGCTCTGGTTCGGGATCGTTGACCTTGTCGTGGACCACACGGGGGAACGTCCGAGGACGCCCGACACCGTCGGTATCGTTCCGTTCACCGACCGTCCCGCAAGCAAGGAGAGGTGGCACCATGGCCGGAAAGGCCGTCATCAGCTTGACCACGGGGCTCGAGGACCCCGAGAAGGTGACCGTCGCCTTCCTCGTCGCCGTCGGGGCCGCCGAGTCCGGCCGGCCCACGCTCATGTTCCTCACCAAGGAAGCCGTCCGCCTGGCCGTCGACGGCGTGGCCGTCGGCGTCGCCTGTGAGGGGTGCCCCCCGTTGCCCGATCTGGTGAAGCGGTACCAAGCCGCGGGAGGGCGCTACTACGTGTGCCCCATCTGCTTCGTCGCCAAGAAGCTCGACAAAGAAGCGCTCATCGCCGGCGCTGAGCTGCAAGGAACCGTGCCGATGTGGGAGTGGATCGGCGACGAGGGGGCCACGACCTTCAGCTACTGACCGCCGCCTCCAGGAGGGGGCCGAGGAGCGGACCGCCGTCGCCGCCACCCCATGACGGCGGTCCTAGGTCTCCTTTCCGGAGCCGATCGCGCCGATGATGGCGGCGATCACGGCAACTACGAGGGCCGCGATCAGCAGCCATCGGAGGGCGCGAACGATGAGCCCGACGATGGCGAGGGCGACAATGGCGAGGACCAGGACGCCAATGATCTTGCTCAGGGTGCTCACGCCGCAGTCTTACCCAGGGCGGGCTGGGCGAGCCGCGCCGCGACCAGTGCGACCACCACGGTGACTCGTCCGATCGATGGCGAGCTCGCGGCACGGGGGCAGGATTCGTCGCCGGTCACGGCGGCGCGACAACCTGAGTAGCGGTCATCCGAGCGGGAAGGACGGCCGCATGGAGCTGTCGGTCGGGGAGGCGGTCGCCGGCGCGTTCGTCGTCACCGTGGCCCTCGCCGGCCTTCACCTGGCCGCCCCTCACATCCGCCGGCTGCCCCTGGTCCCCGAGACGGCCACCGCTTCGTTCGCCGGGGGGATCGCCGTGGCCTACGTGTTCCTCCACCTGCTGCCCGAGCTGGCTGCCGGCAACGAGGCGGTGGGGGAGGCGCTGCACGACGTGGTGCGCCCGACCCCGCTGCTCGACCTGGCCATCTTCGTGGTCGCCCTCGCCGGCTTCACGGCGTTCTACGGCCTCGAACGCCTGGCCCTCCGCTCGGGCGGTGAACGGGGCGGGGAACGGGGCGGCGACGCGCCGGCGGGGATCTTTCGCGTCCATCTCGGCGCGTTCCTCGTCTACAACGCCCTCATCACCTACACGATGCCGCTGCGCCTCCGCACCGGCGTGGTGTTCGGCCTGCTCTTCGCTGCCGCCATGGGGTTGCACTTCGTGCTGACCGACAGGAGCCTCGAGGAGCACTACCGGAAGCGCTTCGACAACAGGGGCCGGTACCTCCTGGCCGGCGGGCTCGTGGTCGGATGGCTGCTCGGGTGGCTGTTCGCCCCCACGAGCACGGTTGTGGTGAGCGTCCTGACCGCGCTGCTGGCCGGGTCCATCCTGCTCAACGTGTTCAAGGAGGAGCTTCCCTCCGGCAGCCGCTCGAGCTTCGGGTGGTTCCTGACCGGGCTGGTCGTGTACGCGGCGCTCCTCGCCGTGACCACGGCGGCCGAGGCGTGACCCCTGATGGACGGCGGGTAAGACGACTCGACAGGACCACGAGTCGGAGGTGACTGATGGACGCGGACGAGGGAGTCGACACCGCTGGCGGCGGAGCTGGCGACGCGGGGGGTGTGGGCGCGGGCAGCGACGCCGCGGACGCGCCCAGGCGGGACGCTGCCGAGGCCCGGGCGGACGAGCTTGGCGACCTCGCCGCGATCCAGGCCGACCCCGGGCCCGGCGTCACCGATGCCGAGCCGGGAGCAGCAACCGTGAAGCACGCAGCCACCGGCGCGTCGACGGGAACAGGGCCGCTCGGACTCGGGACGCTCGACGAAGGCGCGTCGTCGCAGGTCACTGGAGCGACCGAGCCGAGCGGCGAGGAGGGCGAGCGGGCGAGTTGACGACGCCGGCACCCCCGCCGCGCCCGCGTGGGCGCTTGCCCCAGCGGGGACCGGCCTTCCAGACTGCCGGAATGGCCGAAGGCGTCGGACGGCGCTTCTCGCTCGTCGCCCGTGACATCGTCGCCACGGGTCCCGACGCGCTCCGGCCCGACCTGATCACGCCCGAGGAGCTGGCCAAGTCGCCGGCCGAGGACCAGCAGGCGCTCCTCGAGGAGCTCAGGGTGGAGCTCTACGCCATCTCGTCGGTCGTCGCCGACGCGACGGTTCGTCGTGCTCGTCACGACGCGGAGGGGTACCCGCCCTATGGCCTGGCCAGGTCGATGTACTCGCAGCTCCGGGCGGTCGTGGCCAACCCCGAGCCCTACCCCGTGGGCTCCATCGCCAGCTTCCACCAGCTGGGGACGGCGCTCGTCGACACCGTGGTGCTCCATCTCGACCGGGAGTTGAACGAGCAGCGCCTCTCGCATCCGTGGATGGTGAGGCGGCTCGAGCACCTGCTGTCGCTGTTCCGCGTGCGGGCCGGGCCCATGGCCCGCCCGAGGATGCGGGACAGCTTCAGCTTCCTCTACGGCGGCCTCCATTTCGGCGCCGGCGTGTGCGTGCAGCTCACCGAGGTGATGGCGAGGTTGTTGCACACGGTGCCCGGCCTGCCGGTCGCCCACAAGGTGGACGTGATCATCAGGAGCAGCCGCCCGGCGCTGCAACTGGCAGCGCTGAACATCGACCAGGTGGTGGTCGCCCACCACCGGCTGCAGGCGCCCCAGCGTCCCGGCCGTCAGGGGCAGACCTGGATGGACAGCCGCAGGTTCGTCATCGAGGAGGCCGACGGCGCACCGTGGAGGATCGAGCTGCGCCCGAACGCGCTGGACGGGCGTCCGGAGCAGCGCCGTCTCGACGAGATGACCGGCGCCTATCCCACTCAGGGCTGCCCGGCTCGGATCTCACCCGCCGGCGGTTCGTCGGCCATCGCCCAGCTGTGGACGTGGTCGGTGGAGCTGGCGCGCGACATCGGGCTGCTCGGCGACGCCGAGGGGCACGAGGGCGAGGGGACGGAGCGGGGGCCCAATCGGCCGGGCGAGGAGTCGGCGCCGGGCGCCACGTGATGGGCGGCTAGTCGCGGTGGCCGGTGGACGGCGGGATGCTGTTCGTCGGCTCGGGGATGGTGTCGCCGGTGTTGGCTCGCTGCGGGGAGTCGTCGTCGCCACCACACCCGCCCACGGTGAGCGTGGCGGCGGCGAGGGCGACGAGGACGAGACGTCGGGTCATCAGACGGGCCTGCCCACGCGGCGGGGAGGCCAAACCGCGTGGGCCGCCGCGACCCGCTGGTCGGGCCGCGGCGGTCGCGTGTTCAGAAGCCCATGTTCCCGCTGGCCGAGCGGCGCCGGCGGTTGGCCCCCCAGCCGGTGTTGGCGGTGAGGCTCTTCATCTTGTCCAGCCGGGGCTGGCGCTCGGCCAGCAGCTCCTGGCGCATCGCGAAGGCCTGGCTGCCCATCTCGAGCAGCTGGTCGGGGAAGGCCTGGTCGATCTGGGGGAAGACGACCTCCTCCTCCTTCTCCACGTGACGCATGAAGGCGCGCTTGAGCTGCAGGACCATCGAACGGAGCGCCGGGTCGTCGGGGTCGAGGTCCTGGATCTCGGCGATGAGCTCCTTCACCTCCTCGTGCTCCTCCTCGGACTCGTCGGCGGCGTGCGGGTTCACCTCCCGCAGAGCGGGGTAGACGAGCTCCTCCTCGATGGTGGCGTGGATCACCAGCTCGTCGCACACGTCGAGGGCGGCTTCATAGTCCTCCGTCCCCTGGGCGGTGCGGAGGAACAGCCTCTTGACTCGGGCGTGGTCGTCCAGAAGCACCTTGGTGATGTCGGACATCCGGCTCCCTCTCCTCTCTTCTCCCGCCACTCGTGGCGGGCTGCGATGCGTGCGAACACGCGCGGCGTTGCTGACCGACGAATGTACCGCGCCGGTCCGCGCCGGACCACGTCGTCGTGGCGTTACCCGGGCGCTACCCGGGCGCTACCCGGGCGCTACCCGGTGGCCTGGCGGGTGATCTCGGCGACGAAGGCGTCACGCACCGCGGTGGGAGTCGGGCAGGTGCCGAAGTGGCGCGGGGCCACGTCGACGGTGACGGTGGTGGCGCCGGCATCGGGCGACAGCTCGAGCAGGCACTGGCAGGGGCCGGGGTCGTCGAGCAGCGCGGCGAGGAGGTACGGCTCCTCGGCCCGGATGACGTCGCCCAGGTTGACGGCGGCCAGGAGGGTCAGCTCGAAGGCGTCGACGGGGAGGGCCTCGACGGAGAACCACGCCGGGGCGTCGTCGGTTGCCCCGCCGGGCGACGGACCGGCGGGTGTGGAGCCGACGACGCCGGCCCGCAGCGTGTCGTAGGCGAGGTTGACGAGGGCCATGCGACGCTCGGCCTCGGCCCTCGTCGTCTCGTCCCGCAGGTCGGGGTGCAGGGCCTTGGCCAAGCGGCGCCGAGCGCGGCGCAGGTCGTCCATCGACGCGCCGGGGTGCACGCCGAGCACCGCGTGGGGGTCGTCCACGCCCCCATGGTGCCCCTCGGGACGATGGACGTGCTGCCCGTCTACCCTGCGGCGGCGGCCGGCGCCGCCAGCCGGGTGAGGGCGAGCCCGACGATCCCCGCGCTCAGGTCGAACTCCGCCCGCACCACGTCGCCCGGTCGCCCTCCGCAGCGGCGCAGGAAGCCGGTCCAGCCCCACGAGTTGCCGTGGCGATCGACGCCGAGCATGGTGGGGCAGGCGCCGGCCTGGTCGCGGGTGGCGAAGCGCCGCCCGGCGAGGACGGGGCGGACCTCGGCCGGGACGTGGAGCACGCCGTTCGCCCACGTGCTCGTCGTGATGGACGCCTGGACCCAGGGTCGACCGTCCGGCGTCCAGCCCCACGCCGGCCTGTCCTCGTCCCGCCGCCACGGCTCGCGCCGGCGTTGCCGGGCCCGCACCGCCTCCTCGTCGACGACGGTGCCTCGCGGGGCGAGGACGCCCGATCCCATCCTCTCCAGGCATTCGGAGTACGAGGTGTAGAGGTTGACCGACGCCAGGTTCAGTCCCGCCTCGTGGCACGCCTCGAGCAGGTCGCAGCGGGCCAGGACGTGGTGGGGCGCGGCGCGCAGGATGTCGACGATGCGGCGGTTGAGGTCGCCCATGGCGTCGGCGGGAACCGGCTCGACCGCCCGCACCGTCCCGCCTTCGATCCGCACGGTCGGGTCCGTGGCGTACACGGCGGCCAGCACGCTCGGCGGCGGGAGCACGGGGATGCGCCGGAACGCGTTGTGGCGGCGCAGCCCCTCGTGCAGGCTGGCCAGCGGGAGGGGGTCGTTGACGGCCAGCATCCGGCGTGTGGCCCGAGCGAAAGGGCCGTCGTTGCGCGTATGGCGGAACCAGAACCAGCCGTCCTCGCGTACGACGGCCGTCCCGCAGCCTTGGAGCACCACCAGCAGGTGGCGACGGGGGATGGCGAGCCCCTCGTGGACCAGGTCGCGCTCGAGGTCGTCGAGGGTCGTGGCGCCGGAGCGCTCGACCAGCCGGCGGGCGCGGTTCTCGATGCGCCGGGCGTGGGCGGCGGCGTCGGCGGCGACCCTGGGGAGGAGCACCGCATCGGAGCCGTGGCCGGACGTCACGAACGGCAGTGCCCGGCCGAGGAGCGAGGCCGCCGCCTCCAGGCTCTCGGCGCAGAAGGGGCCGGCGCTGGCGCCTGCCGCCCGCAGCAGCTCTCCCACCTCGTCGGCCCGCACGGGCAAGGCGCGCTCGACCACTGCCAGGGCTTGATCGAGCTGCGGCAGCGTCGTGGTGTGACCCGAGCGGGCGCGCCCGGCGTGCACCTTCGCCTCGATCTGGCGCACCCGCTCGCCGCTCACGCCGGCGACGCGGCCGGCGTCGGCGAGGGTGCACGGTCGTCGCCCCCGCAGGCCGAGGCGATCGAGCACGCCGTCGAGGTGGCGAGGCGGCAGG
>JALYMX010000148.1 GCA_030773495.1 Actinomycetota bacterium
CGGTCCCCCCGGAGCCGTCAATCCCCTATAGTGGCAGAGGCCCCACTGTAGGTGACACACCCGCCAAGGGGAATGGGCCAGTTGACCGATGCCAGTTGATCGGCAGGATGCGATCTTGCTGAAAGACTTCGGCGGCGGCGGCATCGGTCGATTGAGGTAGCACTTCGGCGGACAGGTCCGACTCGACAGATTGAGGTAAGGGTGGGGGCTCGACGCACACTCATCGTGGCGGCTGCGGTGGTGGCCGCCGCGCTCGCCGCGTTCGCCAACTACGCGTACCTGAGCTCGGTGCAGGACCGAGCATACAGGGACGCCGAACGGCTGCGGGTCTTCGTGGTCAGCAAGGATGTCCCGAAGGGGCTGCCCGGCGAGCAGGCGCTGCAGGAGGAGTTCGTGCGGGCGGACAACATTCCGCGGGAGTTCCGACCCGGCACGGCCATCACCGACCTCACCACTATCCGTGGCAAGGTCGCCATCTCCAACCTCTCTGCGGGGCAGGTCGTCGTCGACGGCATGTTCGTCGACCCCAAGGTGGCCCAGGTCACCTTCGCCCAGCGCATCCCCGCCGGTCAGGTGGCCATCACGGTGAGTGTTGATCAGGTGCGCGGCGTGGCGGGACTGCTCGTACCCGGTGATAAGGTCAACATCCTGGTGAACGATGGCGGAGTGGAACGCCACCTCATGCAGAACGTGCCCATCATCGCCATCGGCACCACGGCCGCTCCCCAGGCGGGGGAGGCCCAGGTGGCCCAGAACCCGGGCAGCGGGTTGATCACCTTCGCCGTCCCTCCCGAGTCGGCGGCGAGGATCGCCCTTGCCTCTCAGGGTGGCGGCATCTACCTCACCCTGGTGCCGCCCGACCACCAGCCCTCGCCCATCCAGCCAATCAACCCGGGGAACCTGTTCGCCGGCGGGCTCACTCCCTAGGGCGGCGACCGTGACGACCGTTGAGCCAGCGGCCGGGCGCCGCTTCCAGTTGGCGGTGGTGGGCCTGGAGCCGATCCTGCAGTCGCGCATCGCCCGCCTCCTCGGCCCTCGCGCCCAGGTCAGCGCCGTCGGGGCCGTCGAGGAGCTGAAGCGGAACCGTGGGCGCAACGAGCCCACCGTGGTGGTCCTGGGCCCGTCCTTCGCCGACCCTGCCGCCCTCGACGAGGCCATCGGCGTCGTCTCCACGCAGCCCGCCATGGCCGCCGTGCTCGTCGTGGAGGAGTTGTCCACCCAGCTGCTCCAGCGGGCCATGCGGGCCGGCGTCAGCGACGTCGTAACCTACGGCTCCGACCCCGCCGACCTCGACGAGGCCATCACCCGGGCGGCCGCCAACCTGTCGGCCCGGGCGCCGCTGGCAGGCGGCGGTGACGGCGACCTGGGGTTCGAGAGCACCGTGGTCACCGTCTTCTCCCCCAAGGGAGGGTCGGGGAAGTCGGCCATCGCCTGCAACCTGGCCGCCGTCCTGGCCCAGCGCAGCGAGCACCCGGTGGCCATCGTCGACGCCGACCTCCAGTTCGGCGACGTGGCCGTGATGCTCAAGCTCACCCCGCAGCACACCATCGTCGACGCCGTGTCGGCCATGCACCGCCTCGACGCCGACCTGCTCCGCAGCTTGCTCGCTGTGCACGGGCCGAGCGGGCTGCACGTGCTGGCCGCCCCGCGCGAGCCGGCCTTCGGCGACCAGGTCACCCCCACCGACATGCACCGCATCGTCGACCTGCTGCGCGGCTTCTGCAGCCACATCGTGATCGACACGCCGGCGCAGTTCAGCGACGTGGCCCTGCACCTCATCGAGGAGAGCGACGAGCTGGTGCTCGTGGCCGGGATGGACGTCCCCAGCATCAAGAACATGAAGATCGGGCTGCAGACGCTCAAGTTGCTGGGCACCCCGTCGAGCAAGCTGCGCCTGGTGCTCAACCGGGCCAACGCCAAGGTCGGGCTCGACGTGGCCGAGGTCGAGAAGACCCTGCACCTCAAGGCCGAGGCGCTGGTGCCGAGCGACATCACCGTCCCGCAGTCGGTCAACAAGGGCACGCCGGCCGTCATCACCTCCGCGCGGTCGGGCTTCGCCCGCAGCATCTTCGCCTTCGCTGACGTCTTGGCGCCCGACGTCGGCAAGCGGCGCCGGAAGGGGTAGCCCCGATGTCCCTCTACAAGCGCCTCCAGGAGTCGCAGGGCGCACCCGTCCGCCGCGACGCCGTGCTCGACGAGCTACGGCTGCGGGTGCACCACCAGCTCATCGAGACCCTCGGCCCCCTGATGTCAGACGGGCACATGGGCGAGCTCGAGCTGCGCCGGCGGGTGGAGGACGAGCTGCGCACCACCCTGGCCACGGAGAAGGTGCCCTTGTCGGTCGCTGACCGCGAGGCGCTGGTGCGCGACGTGGCCGACGACGTGATCGGGTACGGCCCCATCGACCGCTACCTCAAGGACCCCGACGTCACCGAGGTGATGGTGAACGGGCCGAGCGACGTCTACGTCGAGCGGTCGGGGAAGATCGAGAAGGCGAGTGCCACCTTCGTCGACACCGCCCACCTGCGGCGCATCATCGACAAGATCGTGAGCCAGGTGGGGCGGCGGGTGGACGAGGCCACCCCGATGGTCGACGCCCGCCTGCCCGACGGCTCTCGTGTCAACGCCGTGGTGCACCCTCTCGCCATCGGCGGCCCCTTCCTCACCATCCGGAAGTTCGCCACCGACCCGTTCACGGTCCACGACCTCATCGAGTTCGGCACGTTCGACGAGCACGTCGCGGACTTCCTGAAGGCCTGCGTCAAGGGACGCCTCAACGTCATCGTGTCGGGCGGGACGGGCACCGGCAAGACGACGCTGCTCAACGTGCTGTCGTCGTTCATCCCCGGCGACGAGCGCATCGTCACCGTCGAGGACGCGAAGGAGCTGCAGCTCCGCCAGGAGCACACCCTGTCCCTGGAGGCGCGCCCGCCCAACATCGAGGGCCGGGGCCAGGTCACCATCCGCGACCTGGTGCGCAACTCGCTGCGCATGCGCCCGGACCGGATCGTGGTGGGGGAGTGCCGCGCCGGCGAGGCGCTCGACATGCTCCAGGCCATGAACACCGGCCACGACGGGTCGCTCACCACCATCCACTCCAACAGCCCCCGCGACACCCTCTCCCGGATCGAGACCATGACGCTCATGGCAGGCTTCGACCTGCCCGTGCGGGCCATCCGGGAGCAGATGGCGTCCGCCCTCGACCTCATCGTGCACCTGACGCGGCTGCGGGACGGGACCCGGCGGGTCACCCACGTCACCGAGGTGCAGGGCATGGAGGGCGACGTGATCATCCTCCAGGACGTCTTCCTGTTCGACTGGTCGGCCGGCGTGGACCAGACCGGGCGCTTCCGCGGCAACCTGAAGCCCACCGGCATCCGGCCCAAGTTCTCCGAGAAGCTCCGCGACCTCGGCATCGAGCTGCCTGCGAGCATCTTCTTGGGCCAGGACACGAACGGGCGCGTCGCGCCTCGTCGTCGATGAGGCGGACGCTGCCGGCCGCCCTCCTGGCGGCCCTCTTCGTCCTGGTTGTTGTGGTGCCGCCCGCCGGCGCCGCCGAGGCCATCAACATCCGCAAGGTCGACACCACCGCCTTCCCCGAGGTCACCATCTCCGCCCAGGTCGTCGGGCCCACCCCGGACCTCGGCTCGTTCGCCCTCCGCGAGAACGGGCGCATCCTCACCGACTTCGACGTCGTCCCCATCGCCAAGACCGACACTGCCGTCGGCGTCGTGCTCGTCATCGACACCTCGGGGTCGATGCGCCCCGGCGGCAAGATGGAGGCGGCCAAGGAGGCGGCCCGCCAGTTCGTGGCCCAGAAGCAGCCCAACGACCAGCTGGCGATCGTCGCCTTCAGCGACCAGCCCAGGGTGGTCTCCGGGTTCACCAGCGCCTCGTCGCACCTCACCCAGGCGATCAACGAGCTCACCGCCGCAGGGGAGACGGCGCTGTTCGACGCCGTGCGTACGGCGGCCACGCTGCTCACCGAGCGCCCCGAGCTCCAGCCCAACATCGTGCTGCTGTCCGACGGCGCCGACACCACCTCGCAGAACGGCGTGGCCGAGGCCGAGGCAGCCGTCCTGTCGGCCAAGGCCGTGCTGTTCGCCGTGGGCCTGCGCGGCGGCGAGTTCGACGCCGCCTCGCTGGACCGGCTGGCTCGGGCGAGCGGCGGCCAGTACAGCGAGACCACCAACCCCGACGCGCTCAAGGGCATCTACGCCAACGTCCAGCGGGTGCTCCAGAACCAGTACGAGATCACCTACACCTCGTCCGCTCAGGGCAGCATCGAGATCAGCCTGGGCGTCGCCGGCCTGCGCACCACGGCGACGGCGAACGCCGGCACGGTGAGCCAGGGGACCGCCACGCAGCCCCAGGTCGTGCCCGAATCGCGGTTCGCCGATCTGCTCGCCGGGCCGGGGGTCCTGCTCATCGTGCTCCTCGTGGCGCTGGCCGCCGCATTCCTCGTCGGGGGCATCGTCGCCGTCGCCCGCCGCGACCGTGGTCGCCTCGACGACGCACTCGCCCTGTACGGGCCTATGCCGGGTGCCGTCGAGGTGGCCGGGGACCGGGAGCTGGCCCAGACCGCCGTGGTGAAGCGGGCGGTCGAGGCGACGGCTCGCCTGGCCGAGGAGCGGGGCCTGCTCGAGAAGGTCGAGCGCAAGCTCGAGCAGGCCGACCTTCCGATTCGACCGGCAGAGGCGATCTTCTTCTACGTGGTCGGGCTGGCCGTCTTCACGGTCCTGGGTCTCGCGCTGAAGGGCCTGTTCGGCGCTGCCATCGCCCTGATCCTCATCGGGCTTGCTCCGATGGCGCTGGTGAACAACATCGCTGCGCGACGGCAACGAAAGTTCAGCGCCCAGCTCCCCGACATGCTCCAGCTGCTCGCCAGCACGTTGCGCGCCGGCTTCTCCCTCCTCCAGGGGGCCGACGCCGTTGCCGACCAGGTGGAGGACCCGATGGGGAAGGAGCTGCGCCGCGTACTGGTGGAGGCCCGGCTGGGGCGGCCCGTGGAGCTGGCGCTCGAGGACTCCGCCCGGCGGGTCAGCTCCGTCGACTTCGACTGGGCCGTCATGGCCATCAAGATCCAGCGCGAGGTGGGCGGCAACCTGGCCGAGCTGCTCGACACCGTGTCGGAGACGATGGTGGCGCGGGAACGGCTGCGGCGGGAGATCCGGACGCTGACCGCCGAGGGGCGCATCAGCGCCATCGTCCTCGGGATCCTGCCCGTCGCCATCGGGCTGGCTGTCTACGTGCTCAACCCCGAGTACCTCGACCCGCTCCTCAACCGCACGCTCGGCCAGGTCATGCTCGTCGGTGGGATCGTGTTCGGCATCCTCGGCTTCGCCTGGATGAAGAAGATCATCAACATCGAGACGTCATGATGCTGCCCCTTGCCCTTGTCTCAGTCTTCGGCGCCTGCGCCCTGGCCGCCTGGGCCGCCGCCGCTCGGTTGTCCGAGCGGGCCGCCATTCAGTCCTCGCTCCGGCAGCTCGAGGGCTACGACGTGGAATCCGCGCGCGTCGTGGAGCTACGGCGCAACGCGAGCGCCCGTATCGGCCTGCCGGTGCTGGAAGGCCTGGTGGGCTTCGGCCGGCGCTTCACCCCGGCTGGCTACGTCGCCCGTTCGGCGGAGAAGCTCACCCACGCCGGCAAGAGCCGCGCCGATGACCTCGACCGGTTCCTCGCCATCCGCGTCGTCACCGTGGCCTTGATCCCCGTGGCGTTCTTCGTGTCCTTCTTCCTGCTACCGCTGAGCGGGCGCATGCCGCTGGCCGTCTTCGTGTTGCTGGCCATGGTGTTGCTGCTCGGCCCCGACGCCCAGCTCAACCGTGAGGTGGCGGAGCGCCAGTACGACATGCAGATGAAGCTGCCCGACGTCCTCGACCTCCTCACAATCAGCGTCGAGGCCGGTCTCGGCTTCGAGCAGGCGCTCGACCGAACCGTGTCGTCGGTCCCTGGCCCTCTGTCCGACGAGTTCTCCCGCATGATCGGTGAGGTGCGGGCGGGTGCCAGCCGGGCCGACGCCTTACGGGCTTTCGAAGCACGCACCGGCGTCCCCGAGGTGCGGTCGTTCGTGCTCGCCCTCCTCCAGGCCGACGCCTTCGGCGTGTCGATCGGGCGCATCCTCCGCCAGCAGGCGGAGGAGATGCGGGTGCGGCGCCGTCAGTTGGCGGAGGAGCGGGCCCAGAAGGCCCCGGTGAAGATGCTCTTCCCGATGGTGTTCTGCATCTTCCCCTCGTTGTTCGTGGTGATCTTGGGGCCGGCGATCATGAGCATCGTCGAGGCCCTGGGCGACGTGTGAGGGCATCGCTGCGGCCGCCCTCGGTCGCAGCGGTGGTCGGAGGTGCCGTCGCCCTGTGGGGGTTGGCCATTGGGCTCGAGGCCCTGAGTGACAACTCGGCGCTGACCCACCTCGCCACAGGTCGGCTCATCCTCGACGAGGGCATCCCCAGGCGGGATCCGTTCTCCTTCACCGGCGAAGGTCGCTACTGGACCGTGTACTCGTGGCTGGCCTCGGCGGGAATGGCCCTTGCCGACCGGGCGGCCGGTGGTCATGGCATCATCATGGCGCGAGCGGCGCTCACCACCGGCATCGCCGTCGTCGCGTGGCGACTCACACGTCCGGCAGGAGCGCTCGGCGGGCGCATCATCGCGGTCACGGTCGTGCTGGTCGTCGGCACTGGTTCCTGGCCGGAGCGACCCCTCCTTATCGCCCTTGCCATCTTCGCCGCTCTCGTCCTCGTCACTGAGGCCGGCGGCTCACCGCTTCTCGCCGCAGGTGGCATGTGGCTGTGGGTCAACGTCCACGGCAGCTTTCCCTTCGGTCTGGTCTACCTCGTCGTTCGCCTCGCCGGGCGCCGGCTGGACCGAGCACCGCTCGGAGCCCTTCCACCCCTGGTGCTCGGGGCCGTCGCCGGCACCCTCGCGGGTGCGGTCAACCCTCTCGGGCCGCGCCTCCTCGTCTTCCCCTTCGAGCTGCTCGCCCGCCACGACCTCCTCGACCGGGTGCAGGAATGGCAGCCTCCGGACTTCTCGCGCCCAACCGGAGGACTCTTCCTGGTGGCGTTCGTGACCACCCTCGTTCTGGCCGGCCGCCGCCGCTCCTGGGAGGATTCCCTCTCCGTCGGCGTCTTCGGGCTCGCCGGCTGCCTCGCTCAGCGCAACCTCAGCCTGGCGTCACTCGTGTTCGCCCCTGTCATGGCCCGCTCCCTGGCGGGCCTCGGCACCATTCGGGGTGAGCGGCGGAGCGTCCTCACGCTGTCGGCGACCGCCGTTCTCGTCATGGTGGGAAGCCTCCTGGTCGCCGCGTCGCTCCAGCGACCGGCGTACCGGCTCGTGGACTATCCCGTGCGTCAACTCGACTGGATGGACGAGCAGGGGCTCTTGGCGTACCGGGTGGCCACGCAGGACTTCGTGGGGAACCTGATCATCGCTCGACGGGGGATCGAGGCCGACGTCTTCTACGACGATCGCTACGACCTGTACCCGCGCGAGGTGATCAAGGACTCGCTGGCCTTGCTCGACGGGCAGGAGGGCTGGCAGCGCCGCTTGGACAAGTACGGCATCGACGTCGTGTTGTGGGAGCGGACGAAGCCGCTCGCGGAGTTCCTCGCCTTGGACGCCGGGTGGGTCGTCGTTCGGAAGGACCCGAGGTGGGTGATCGCCGTTCGTGAGGGGTCGCGGGCGGCCGCAGGTGTGAACGAGGTGTCGAAGTCGTGGCGGTGACCTCGGGGAGCGGGTATCACTTGTTCAGGCTGCCCCCGGCTCTGCTCAGCGAGGTGTTCGCGTTGTCGCCGATGAAGGTGATCGCCGCAAAGCACACGACGCCGATGAGCCCCACGAGCAGGGCGTATTCGACCAAGCTGGCGCCGAGCTCGTTGCGGACTCGCGCCCGGACGGCCGCTCGGAGGTAGGCCCGGATGTTGCGAAGTTGTTCCAAAGGTTCCTCCTGGTGATCCAACGAACAAAGCGCCCTCCTGGGGAGGACGCTTCGTTCGTCTTTCGATGTGCGGCGCCGCCGACTCTCGAGGAGCGCCGCTCCCCGCCCCGTAAACCTACTTGTTGAGGCTGCCGCCGGCCTTGCTCAGGGTCTTGTTGGCGCCCTCACCGATCAGCGTGACAGCGCCGATGCAGATGACCGCGATGAGAGCGACGAGAAGGGCGTACTCGACCAGGCTGGCGCCCCGCTCGTCCTTGATCCTCGTGCGGACCACCGCCTGGCAGTAGGCCCAGCACATGTTGGCGAATTGCATTTTCCGGCTCCAGTTCGGTCGTTGGCTGCTAGGAGAAGTATCCGTCGCTGTGCACGCAGAAGCCATAGGCCATCTGACCAGTTCCCATCCGGCGCTACTCGAGGCGGATGATGCCCATGCGCACAGCTCGTAGTATTGCCTGGGTACGGTCCCGTGAATCGAGCTTCTCGTAGATCGACGACAGGTGGTGCCTCACCGTCTTGGTGCTGATGAAGAGCGAGGCGGCGACCTCTGGTGTCGAGGCGCCGTCCGCGATCAGCTTCAGCACCTCCTGTTCCCGCGCCGACAAGAGCTGCGCAGCGCCCGCGGCGGGAACCTGTGGGGCACGCCCCGCTTCCGCCAACATCGACGAGGCGATCTCGGGCGACAGGGCCGTCTCGCCATCGGCGACTGTTCGGAGCGTGGCGAGGATGTCGTCGGTCGTGCAGTCCTTCACCAGGTAGCCGGCCGCTCCGGCCCGAACTGCGCGGTTCACGACGTCGGCGTCACCGTGCATGGTGAGGATGACCACGTCGACGTCGGGCAGTCGTGCCTTGAGGGCCCTCGTCGCCTCGACGCCGTCCAACACGGGCATGGACACATCCATGAGCACGATGTCCGGGCGTCGTTCCTCGGCGAGGGTGAGCGCTTGAGCGCCGTCCTCCGCCTCGCCCACGATGTCGATGCCCGCTTCCTCCAGGGAGCGTCTGAGGCCCTCCCGGAGCAGCCGGTGGTCATCGGCCAGAAGAACGCGGATCTTCATCTGTGCAGCTCCAGTCGCACCGCTGTCCCCGTGTCAGCGGGGGAAGTGATCGTGAGCGTGGCCCCGATGGCATCAGCCCGCTCCTGCATCCCGACGAGGCCGTAGCTGTCGGCCCTCCGGAAAGCACCGACGTTCACTCCGCTGCCGTCGTCGGAGACAACGAGAAGCGCGTTCGCCGCCGTGGACGTCCAACTGACCGACAGCGACGATGCGCCGGAGTGCCGCTCCGCGTTGGTGACCGCCTCCTGCGCGATCCTCCACACCTCCCGCTCCACCTGGAGAGGAAGTCGACGTGTGGTCTCGTGGGTGAACTCGACGCCGATCCCAGACCGCTCGCGCACACGGGCGAGGAACTCGGTGAGGATCGACACCAGGTCCCGCTCCTCGGAGACGTCGCTTCGCAGGTCGTACAGGGTCTCCCGCAACTCGGCGACGACCGAGCCGATCTTCTGTCGAAGGTCCGTGAGGAGCGCCGCCGAGTCTGCGTCGTGGCTGTTGCGCACCCCTCGATCGAGTTCGAACCCAACGAGGGCGAGCGACTGACCGACGCGGTCGTGGAGGTCGCGAGCGATCCGACTCCGTTCTTGCTCAGCGGCAAGAGTCCCGATTCGCATGAACCACCGGGCGTTGTCCAAGGCCACGGCCAACTGCTGGGCGAACGCTTCCATCACTGAGACGTGGTTCTCGTCGAAATCCGGGCTCCGGGAGCGCTCGACGGCGATGAGGCCGATCAGGCGACGACGAGCGTATAAGGATGCGTAGATGCCCGAGGAGACTCCGGGCGCCAGCCCGACCTGCTCCCCGGCGCCGAACGTCAGAAGCCGGGGCCCGAGGCCTTCGACCACGCTTCGCAGGGTGGGAGGTAGCTCGTCGTCAATCAGGTCCCGCCAAAGATCGGGTGCCGATGAGAACGCCGGCGACCACCGGCCCGAGTCGTCGCGCAAGAGCACGACCATGGCGTCCGGGTCGAAAAGCTCCCTCAACCTGGTGCGGGCCGACTCGACCGTCTCGTTGAGGTCAACCGACGTCGGAAGCGTCTCGGCCATCTGGTGGAGCTGCAACAACAGTGCGTTCGCCTGCGAAAGTTGGTGTAGCCGCCGAAGGAAGCCGGATTTCTCACTCGTCGCCTGCATGGTGAGGCGCCGGGCGTAGCTGGCGACGATGGCGAGCAGGATCAGCTCGCCGGCCCACTGCACGCTCAGTCGTTCACTCGCCCCCACGTTGAGTGCGTGGTAGGGGACGGCGACGGCGATGAGCGTCGCGACGGCGACCGGCACGGCGAGGTGTCGACCCCCGGCAAAGCCAGCCACCATCACCGCGGTGAAAAGGCCCAGCGCGTACGGGGAGCTCCAGTACCCGGTCGCGACGACGGTGGTGACCATGACCGCGGCTTCGACGAGAGTTGCCGTGACGATGTGGCGACGGCCTCCCGAGACCCGGATCGGGTGCACGGTCCGCCAGAGCGCGTAGGCGAGCACTGCTGCTCCTGCAACCTCGGCTCGCTCCGGGCCGCCGTCGGTGGAAAGAAGGAGCAGCGCAGCGGTGGTGGTCGCCCACCGGACTGCGGTGATGAGGGCGGTGAACTCCTTGCCGGATTCGCTCGCCGAGCGATCACCCGGAGTGGCGACGTCAGCGGCCAGGGCGGCGTCTGTGGAGAAGGCGTCGTCGACCCCGGTCGTCGCCCGTGCTCGAAGTGAAATCACGTGCACCTCGCTTTGAACGACCGGAGAGCGGTGGCCGCCGGCGGGACCAACAAAAGTTAGCGACTGCGCGGCAACCGTTGCGTGTTCGCATGGGCACGGCGGCCAGGTGCCGTACCATCCCGACCAATGTCCGGTATGGCGGCTGGCACCGAGAGTGAGGCCACCGGCGTCTGGCGTAGAGCGCTGCGCTTGTGGCGCCGGCCGCTATGGGTACACGCCGCCTGTCTCGCCGCGATGTTGGTGGTGATCGCCCCGTTCCTCCATCTCGACGAGACGTTCACCTCCGACGAGGGTGCCTATGCCCTCCAAGTAGCGGTGCTCGAGGACGGTCACTGGGAGTACGCCTACGAGGCGGAGCCCCAGGACCCGGAAGGTCGGTGGTTCCCGCTCGTCAACAGCAGTCGCTCCGAACGGGGTTGGTACCCGTACGTGCAGCACCCGAGCGTTCCGATGCTGCTCCTCGTCTCCACCCGAGTCCTCGGTCGAGTCGCGGGGCTTCATGCCCCGGGGATGCTTGGCGCTCTCGGGGCCGCCGTCGCTGCGTGGCTCCTCGCCGCCGAGATTGCGCCGGCGCTGCGCCGTGCCGCCTTCTGGCTCGTCGCCGTGAGCCCCGCTGCGGTCAACGGGTACATCATCTGGGCGCACGCACCCATGGCAGCGGTCGCCGGCCTCGCACTCGTGGCAGCCGTTCGAGTGGCACGGCAGGAGGAGGGTCCGAATGTGCTGGTGCTCCTTCTGTGCCTGGTCGCCGGGGTTCTGCTGCGCTCCGAGGGGCTCCTGTTCGCCGTCGCGGTGAGTGGTGGGCTGGCGGTCGGATGTCGCCGCTTCAGCTGGCGTAGGTGGGCAGCCGTTCCCTCGCTCTGCCTCGCCCTGGTCGGCCTCGTCGCAGTTGCGGAGAAAAGTTGGATCTCCGCGATCGTCGGTGCCTCGTACCAGCCGCAGGTTCTACGTGACCGGACCGCGGGCGACGTAGCGCCTTCTGGCGGTTCATTCTTCGACTGGGCGTTGGGTCGGGTTCAGGGCGCCTGGCACTCCGTCTTCCAGGGACCGTACGAGGATCCCCGGGGCACGGTCCTCGTGGCCCTTGCGCTCGGTCTCGTCGCGTTCGCGGTGTGGGCGCTTCGCCGCCAAGGAAGCGGGTGGCGTCGCGACGCAGAGCTGGCGCTGGTCGGCGCGGTCGTCGTCTATGCCGTGCGCGTCCTGGACAGTCCCAGCGAGTCGATGACTGGTTTGTTCGCGGCATGGCCAATCGCCCTCCTCGGAGTCGGGGTGGTTCCGCTCGCCGTGGTGAAGAGGGCACCGGTCGTCACGGTCACTGTGGTGGCGTTCACCATCCTCGTCCTCGTCACGCAGTACCGAGTGGGAGGTGGCCTGGAATGGGGTGGCCGCTTCCTGTCGCCGCTCACCGCCCCACTTGCCGTGATGACCGCGGTCGGCGTCGACCACGTCTGGCGGAACCTGCTGGGGCGGCGTGTGCTCCCCATCGTGTGTGCCCTCGCTGTGGTGCCGCTCGTGACCGGTCTGGTCGTTCTGCGCAGCACACGCGAGGTCTCGGGCCGCATCGTCGACGAGGTGACGGCAGGGCCACGCCTGGTCGTCACGTCGTCGCCGGCGCTGCCGCGAGCCGCGTGGCGCACCTATCCGGACGTCGCGTGGATGAAGGTGCCGCCCGACGAGTTGGGGGAAGCGCTGGCTGCGCTGAGGAGCGGCGGCGTTCGCGAGGTGACCGTGAGGACGCCGTCCGACGCCGATGCTCGCGCCTTCGACGCGTTCCCACGTGTTCGCGACGTCACCGACCCGGATGCTCGTCAGTTCGGGTGGCGCACCTTGCACCTTTCCGCCGAGTAGCTGGCCGAGGAGCCTTCATCGGCCCTGTCGCCAGTACGATCTCTGCTGGTGCCGCCGTTCAAGGTCGTCTCCGAATTCGCCCCCGCCGGGGACCAGCCCCGCGCCGTACACGCGCTGGCCGAGGGCGTGCAGCGGGGCGACCGCTTCCAGACGCTGCTCGGCATCACCGGGTCGGGCAAGTCGGCCACCATCGCATGGACCATCGAGCAGGTGCAGCGGCCCACGCTGGTCATCGCGCCCAACAAGTCACTGGCCGCCCAGCTGGCCAACGAGTTCCGGGAGTTCTTCCCGCACAACCGGGTCGAGTACTTCGTCAGCTACTACGACTACTACCAGCCCGAGGCGTACATCGCCTCGAGCGACACCTACATCGAGAAGGACTCGTCGATCAACGACGAGGTCGACCGCCTCCGCCACTCGGCCACCGCCGCTCTGCTGGCCCGCAAGGACGTCATCGTCGTCGCCTCGGTCTCGTGCATCTACGGCCTGGGCTCGCCCGAGGAGTACTCCCGCCGCACGCTGCTCCTCCAACCCGGCGACGTCCGTGACCAACGGGCCATCCTCGAGCAGCTGGTGGACATGCAGTACGAGCGCAACGACCACAACCTCGTACGGGGGAAGTTCCGGGTGCGGGGCGACACCATCGAGGTGCACCCGGCCTACGAGGAGTGGGCGGTGCGCATCGAGCTGTTCGGCGACGAGGTCGAGCGCATCAGCCGCATCGACACCCTCACCGGGGAGCATCTGGGCGACGTGGCCGAGCTCGCCATCTTCCCGGCCACCCACTACGTGGCCGGCGACGAGCGGATGCGGCGGGCCATCGCCGGCATCGAGGCCGAGCTGCAGGAGCGGCTGGCGTTCTTCGAGCGGGAGGGGAAGCTCCTCGAGGCTCAGCGCCTGCGCATGCGCACGCAGTACGACCTGGAGATGATGTCCGAGGTCGGGGTGTGCAACGGCATCGAGAACTACAGCCGCCACATCGACGGGCGCGTCCGGGGTGAGCCCCCCCACACCCTGCTCGACTTCTTCCCCGACGACTACCTGCTGGTCATCGACGAGTCGCATGTGACCGTCCCCCAGCTGCACGGGCAGTACGAGGGCGACCGGTCTCGCAAGGAGACTCTCATCGAGCACGGGTTCCGCCTCCCGTCGGCCGCCGACAACCGGCCGCTGCGCTTCGACGAGTTCTACGAGCGCGTCAACCAGTGCGTCTTCTTGTCGGCCACCCCGTCGGCGTACGAGATCCAGCAGTCGTCGCAGGTCGTGGAGCAGATCGTGCGTCCGACGGGGCTGGTCGACCCCGAGGTCATCGTCAAGCCCACCAAGGGCCAGATCGACGATCTCATCCAGTCCATCAACGAGCGGGTGGCGGTCGGCGCCCGAGTCCTGGTCACCACGCTCACCAAGAAGATGGCCGAGGACCTCACCGACTACCTGCTGGAGATGGGCGTGCGGGTGAGGTACCTGCACTCCAACATCGACACCATCCAGCGCATCGAGATCCTGCGTGACCTGCGCCTCGGCGAGTTCGACGTGCTGGTCGGCATCAACCTGCTGCGGGAGGGCCTCGACCTGCCCGAGGTCTCGCTGGTCGCCATCCTCGATGCCGACAAGGAGGGCTTCCTGCGCAGCGAGACGTCGCTGATCCAGACCATGGGGCGAGCGGCTCGCAACGTGGACGGCCAAGTGGTGATGTACGCCGACACCGTCACGGAGTCCATGCAGCGGGCCATCTCCGAGACCCAGCGCCGGCGGGGGGTGCAGCAGGCGTACAACGCCGAGCACGGCATCGACCCTCAGACCATCCGCAAGGCGGTCACCGACATCCTGGCCCAGCTCCGGCCCGACGAGACGGCGCCCGTTCCGGGCCGTGACCGGCGGTCCCGCCGGCGCGACCGGAGCGACTTCGCCGAGTTGCCCCGCGACGAGCTGGCCCGGCTCATCCGCACCCTCGAGGAGGAGATGCACGAGGCGGCTGCCGACCTGCGCTTCGAGTACGCCGCCCGGCTGCGTGACGAGATCAGCGACCTGAAGCGGGAGCTCCGGGAGGTCGGCGTCTGAGATGCCGGCCCTCCGGCGTCACCGTCGCCGGCTACGCCAGGTCGTCGAGTAGGCGTGCCGGCGTGATTGGTACGGCGAAGGGTGCAGAGGCCTCGTAGGACTGGTCGCCGACGACCACGGCCCTCTCCTCGTACCTCCCGGCGACGAGTTCGAGAATTGTCACGCTCACCTCGTCGGGGTCGACCATCCAATACGCCGGCACACCGGCATCCTCGTACGCGAGGCGCTTCGCGGAGCGGTCGACCCGGCGGGTGCTCGGCGACAGCACTTCGACGACGAGGAGCGGCGTGGCCGGGAGATTGGCGTCGCCGAGGTCCTCGCGGCCAGCGACGAGGACGTCAGGTTCGAGCACAGTGGCTGAGCTGACGACGTAGTCGAACGGTGCGACGAGCACCACGTCGCCGGGGCGCCGGTGCCGGCGCAAGGCGTCGGCCATGGCAACCACGCACACCTGGTGCGCCGTGCCCGGCGCCGGCGTCACGAGGAGCGCGCCGTCCAGCAGCTCGTAGCGATGGCCGTCGTCGGGCATCCGCCGGAGGTCGTCGTAGTTGAGCGGTTCCCCGAACCGGAGGGCGACCATAGGAGACAGTGTGGCACGGGGACCGACGAGATCGGGGGCTTGCGGCAGCATGAAAAGCAACGATAGTGTTCGACTGTGCGAGCGCTGTGGGCTTTGGTCGTGGCGGCAGGCGTCTTGCTCGCCGGCTGCTCCGGGGAGGGAGAGGGCAACGCCTCACCGACCGTACCGAGCTCCGTCAGCACCACCTCCACGACCGCAGCCCCGGATGTCTCGGTGATCCCCGAGGTGATCGACGAGGACTACGTGAACGCCGTGCTTGCTGCCCTCGACGAGGTGTACGGCAAGGCGACGCGAATCATCGTGGCCACGAAGCGCTTTCCTCCGGAGGCTGCGGATCTGATCGATTCGATCTATGCCAATGAGGAGTTTGAGCACGAGGCGAACATCTGGCTGCAAAGCCTCGCGCTTGACCCGGAGTTGAGGAACTTTCGGTCGGAGCCGGGTAACCGAAAGACAACCGTCGAGCGGATCATCGCAGCATCCCCGAGTTGCGTTTGGATCGCGGTGCGTCGCGACCGCTCCCCGGCGAACTTCGATCCCGGGCGCCACCGCACTGAATACCTTGCACTTCAACCCGTGGATCACTCCAAAGACCAGAAGGGGCTGAATCCCACTGCTTGGATGATCACTACTGAGGGGTTGCGGTCCGATGGAACGGAGCCCGACAACCCGTGCCCAGGCTCGTGATGATGCGGATGCTGCTTCGAGTCATAACGATGTTGGTTGTAGGCGCCGTCGCGACTAACCATGAATCGGCAGCCGCACAGTCGTCGAACAGGTCCGGCGAGGACCGAAGCGTTGATATCCGTATTTCCGCGAACTCTCCTGCCGTTGATTACAGCGTCGAAGGGCGGCAGGTCGCGAGCGAAACGCCCGGCGGACCGGCCTCGCGGTTCGGCAGCCGGCGGCAACTCGGCCCACGGCCCCCCGTCTACTACGCCACATTGCCGACTGTGGAGACCCTCCCCGACGGCACGCGTTGCGTGCGGATGGTTCGGCGCGCGCACCAGAGCGCCTTGAGCGCCGCGGCAGCGCACGACACGCAGAACGTCCTCTCGACGATCAGTGCCGCCGAGTACCCCCCCTGTCCGGGCACCCCCCGTGCCGCGCCGACGGCAGCGGCCGAGGCAGCATCATTCTGGCGGGTGGCCGGCGAGGACCTGCTGCCCAAGCCCGACCCCCGCATCGCACCCGGGTACATGCTGGCCGGCAAGCGTGCCTACCTCGAGGCTCGTACGGTGCCTTCGGCCACCTTCACCCATCCCACGCCGCTGGGGCTGCTCACCATCGAGGCCACGAGCCGCCACGTCTACGTGGACTGGGGCGACGGCGCCGGCCTGCGCGGTCCCTACGAGGCCCCGGGCGAGCCGTGGCCGCACGGGAAGATCACCCACTTCTGGACCAACGCCGGCACCTACAACGTGCGGGTCCAGCAGCGGTGGACGGCGAGGTGGCGCCTGGCTACGGGCGAGTCGGGCGAGCTGGACGCCCTCACCACCGAGGCGGTCCTCGAGGACTTCGAGGTGCGTCAGCTCCAGGCGGTCCGCAACCGCTGACCGCCGGCGCTGGAACGGCGCCACGGCTGCCGTTCGACTGGAGCGACGATCGCCGGCCCTGCGAGCCCGGATTGACCTTCCCGATCCGGTGCGCGCGCCTCTGCCTACGGAACCGGCAGCGCAACGAAGGCGAGTGGCAGCGGATGGGAGATGCCGAGGGGACGACCGGCGTTCTCCGACCGGCGAGGAGGTTCTGTCGATCTTCGAGCAGCCAGGGTGACGCGAGCAGCGGTTGCCCGAGCATGAAAGGTAACGATAGTCTTCGGCCGTGCGTTTGATCGTGACGTTCGGGCTCGCAGCGGCGGTCGTGCTCGCAGGCTGCTCTGGCGAGGGGGAGGGGAACGCCTCACCGACGGTACCAAGTTCCGTCAGTACCACTTCGACGACGGCAGTGCCCGACGTGTCGGTGATCCCGGAGGTGATCAACGAGGCCTACCTCAACGCGGTTCTCGCCGCACTCGACGCCGTGAATGGCGAGGCCGTTCGCATCATCGTGGCAACGAAGCGTTTCCCTCCGGATGCTGCCGACCATCTCAACGCTATCTACAGCGACGAAGAGTTCCAGATTCAAGCCGAGGCATGGCTGACTGCGCTAGCGAAGGACCGCCAGCTCTCGTCGATCAAGCCCGATCCGGGGAACCGCAAGACGACGGTCCGACGCATCATCAGCGCCTCAAGAGAGTGCGTTTGGAGCGAGGTGGAGCGGGACCACTCGGGGAGCTCGACGATGCCAGTAACTCCGAGGCCGCAGTACGTGGCCCTTCGTCCCCTTGATCGCTCCAATGACCCACGGAAACTGAACCCGACCGCCTGGATGATTGCGGTCGAGGGCTTCAACCAAGACGGTTCCGAGCCGGGAAACCAATGCGAAGACGGCTGATACTCGGACTCGGCGTGGCATTCCTCATGCCTGTGAGCGCAGTTCGCGCGGAACTTCTCACGAAGGCGGCGGAGCCGCCGCCGGATCCCCCGTCAGAAGTGAGGAATCGGCAGCTTACGGGTCGAGAGCTGGACGGAGCTATCGAGCACGTTGTCGAGGGCGGCCGAGAAGCGCAGAAAGCCAGGCGGACCGCACCGACCCCGCCTCGGCGGCGGGTTGCGGGCCCTCAGTCGCCTGTCTACTACGCCTCGTTCCCGACCTTCGAGACGCTACCCGACGGCACGCGCTGCGTCCGGATGGTCCGCCGCGCCTACCCGAGCGCCGCCGCGGCGGCGATGGCGGCGGACACGCAGAACATCCTCTCGCTGCTCGATGCCCCCGAATACCCGCGCTGTCCCAGCGCCCCCCGACCGGCGACCACCGCAGCGGCCGAGGCGGCGTCGTTCTGGCGGGTAGCGGGCGAGGACCTGCTGCCCAAGCCCAACCCCCGCATCGCACCGGGGTACATGCTGGCCGGCAAGCGGGCCTACCTGGAGGCCCGCACCGTGCCTTCCGCCACCTTCACCCACCCCACGCCGGCCGGCCTGCTCACCATCGAGGCGACGAGCGGCGAGCTCTACGTCGACTGGGGCGACGGCGCCGGCCTCCGCGGTCCCTACGAGGGCCCGGGGGAGCCGTGGCCGGACGGCAAGATCACGCACTTCTGGACCAACGCCGGCACCTACGACGTGCGGGTCCAGCAGCGGTGGACGGCGACGTGGCGCCTGGCGACCGGCGAGTCGGGAGAGCTGGACGCCCTCGCCATCGAGGCCGTCCTCGAGAACTTCGAGGTGCGCGAGCTCCAGGCGGTCCGCAACCGCTGACCCCGGCCGCTGGCGAAGGCCCGGCTGCCGGGTATCGTGGGCGCGAATGTCCGACAGGCTTGTAATTCGAGGGGCCCGGGAGCACAACCTCAAGAACGTCTCCCTCGACCTGCCGCGCGACAAGCTCATCGTGTTCACCGGGCTGTCGGGGTCGGGGAAGTCGTCGCTCGCCTTCGACACCATCTACGCCGAGGGCCAGCGCCGCTACGTCGAGTCGCTGTCCTCTTACGCCCGCCAGTTCCTGGGACAGATGGACAAGCCCGACGTGGACTTCATCGAGGGCCTGTCGCCGGCCATCTCCATCGACCAGAAGTCGGCCTCCCGCAACCCCCGCTCCACGGTCGGCACCATCACCGAGATCTACGACTACCTGCGGCTGCTCTACGCCCGCATCGGCGTCCCCCACTGCCCCAACTGCGGCGAGGTCATCGCCCGCCAGACCCCCCAACAGATCGTCGACCGGGTCCTGGGCCTGCCCGAGGGCACGCGGTTCCAGGTGCTGGCCCCCGTGGTGCGGGGCCGCAAGGGCGAGTACGAGGGCCTGCTCGAGGACCTGGCCAAGCAGGGCTTCGCCCGGGCCCGCATCGACGGCGAGGTCCACGAGCTGACCTCGGTCCCCAAGCTCGGCCGCTACGACCAGCACACCATCGAGGTGGTGGTCGATCGCCTCGTGCGCCGGGACGGCATCGAGCGCCGCCTCACCGACTCCCTCGAGACGGCGCTGCGCCTGGCCGAAGGCGTGGCCGAGGTCCAGATCGTGGACAGGGAGGGGGCCAGCCGGCCCGAGGACTGCCTCACTTTCAGCCAGCACCTGGCCTGCCCCAACTGCGGCCTGAGCTTCGACGAGCTCGCCCCCCGCAACTTCTCGTTCAACTCGCCCTACGGCGCCTGCGACCACTGCGCCGGCCTGGGCACCCGCTACGAGGTCGACCCCGACCTCGTTGTCCCCAACCCGGACCTGAGCATCGACGAGGGCGCCGTCGCCCCGTGGGCCGGGGGCCGCACCGAGTACTTCGGAAGGGTCCTGGTGGCGGTGGCCGAGACGCTCGGGTTCTCGACGGCGACGCCGTGGCGGAAGCTCAAGAGGTCCGAGCAGAAGGCGCTGCTGCGGGGAACCCCCAAGCAGGTGCACGTGCAGTACCGCAACCGCTACGGGCGCACCCGGTCGTATTACACGCACTACGAGGGGGTGATCCCCTACCTGCAGCGCCGCCACGCCGAGGCCGAGTCGGACTACATGCGCGAGCAGATCGAGGGCTACATGCGCGAGGTGCCGTGCCCGGAGTGCGGCGGGGCCCGCCTCAAGCCGGCGTCGCTCGCCGTCACGGTGGCCGGGCGGAACATCTTCGAGCTGTGCAACCTGTCCATCGGCAAGGCGGCCGTCGCCCTCGACGAGCTGAACCTCACCGAGCGCGACCACCTCATCGCCGACCGGGTGCTGCGGGAGATCCGCTCCCGGGTGCGGTTCCTGCTCGACGTCGGCCTCGACTACCTCAGCCTCAACCGCTCGGCCGGCACCCTGGCCGGCGGCGAGGCCCAGCGCATCCGCCTGGCCAGCCAGATCGGCAGCGGCCTGGTCGGGGTGCTCTACGTGCTCGACGAGCCGTCCATTGGGCTGCACCAGCGCGACAACCATCGCCTCATCGACACCTTGAAGTGCCTGCGCGGCCTCGGCAACACCGTCATCGTGGTGGAGCACGACGAGGACACCGTGCGGGTAGCCGATCACGTGGTCGACATCGGGCCGGGGGCCGGAGAGCACGGCGGCGAGGTCGTGTGCTCCGGGTCGCTCGACGACCTCTTGGCCTGCCCTCGGTCGCTCACCGGCGACTACCTGGCCCGCCGGCGCACCATCCCAGTGCCGGAGATGCGCCGGGAGCCGGGCAACGAGTGGCTGGTGGTGCGGGGCGCTCGGGAGCACAACCTGAAGGGCATCGACGTTGAGTTCCCCCTCGGGTGCTTCACCGCCGTCACCGGCGTGTCGGGGTCGGGGAAGTCCACGCTGGTGAACGACATCTTGTACCGGGCGCTCATGCAGCGGGTCTACAAGTCCAAGACGGTGCCCGGACGGCACACCACCGTGGAGGGGGTGGAGGCGGTCGACAAGGTCATCAACATCGACCAGTCACCCATCGGCCGCACGCCCCGGTCCAACCCGGCCACGTACACCGGGGTGTTCGACGCCATCCGCAAGCTGTTCTCGCAGACCCAGGAAGCCAAGGTCCGGGGGTACCTGCCGGGGCGGTTCTCGTTCAACGTGAAGGGCGGGCGGTGCGAGGCGTGCTCGGGTGACGGCACCATCAAGATCGAGATGCACTTCCTGCCCGACGTGTACGTGCCCTGCGAGGTGTGCGCCGGCGCCCGCTACAACCGTGACACCCTCGACATCACGTTCAAGGGCAAGAACATCGCCGAGGTCCTCGACATGCCCTGCGAGGAGGCGCTGGCCTTCTTCGCCAACCAGCCGGTCATCGCCCGCCACATGCAGACCCTGGTCGACGTGGGGCTCGGCTACGTGCGCCTGGGCCAGCCGGCGCCCACGCTGTCGGGCGGCGAGGCTCAGCGGGTGAAGCTGGCCTCGGAGCTGTCCAAGCGCTCGACGGGCCACACCATCTACATCCTCGACGAGCCCACCACGGGGCTGCACTTCGAGGACATCCGCAAGCTGCTCACCGTGCTCGGCCGCCTGGTCGACCAGGGCAACTCGGTGCTGGTCATCGAGCACAACCTCGACGTGATCAAGACCGCCGACTGGGTGGTCGACCTCGGCCCCGAGGGGGGCGACGGGGGCGGCACCGTCGTGGTGGAGGGGACGCCGGAGCGGGTGGCCAAGACGCCGGAGAGCCACACCGGTCGGTTCCTGGCGCCCCTGCTTGGGGTGTAAGGGGCCGCTTAGGTCCCCACGGGCCAGTGCTCCACCGCCAGCTCGGCCATCGGGAAGTCGTTAGGGTTTCCGGTGGCCAGCCGAGCACCGATGCCCACGGCGGCGGCGGCCACGAGACAGTCGGCCTGGCTCAGCGTCGTGCCCGTCGCCGCCAGCTCCCGCCGCCACCGGCCGGCTCGACATCCCTCGTCGCGGCCGAGCGAGGCGGTCCGCAGCCCGGTGAGGAGCCGCCGGGCGCCGGCCTCCTCGCCTTTTCGCAGGCCGCGCATCACCTCCTCGACGTTGACCGCGCACACGAACGGGGTGTCGCCCGCCCGGCGCAGGGCCCGCAGCCGGTCGGCCGCCGGGCGCCCGCGCAGGGCGTCGATGAGCACCGTGGTGTCGAGGAGGACGGCGCCCATTCAGCCGATCCGCTTGGCGTCGGCGGTCCGCTGCCGGCGTACCCATCCGGCGGGGTCGTCGTCCCACTCGTGGCCGGTGTCGGCGATGCTG
>JALYMX010000149.1 GCA_030773495.1 Actinomycetota bacterium
CAGGTCGACGATCTGCGTGACCTCGTCCTTGGACAGCTCGTGGAAGACGATGACCTCGTCGATCCGGTTGAGGAACTCAGGCCGGAAGTGCTGCTTCAGGGCGTCGTTGACCTTCTCCTTCATGCGCACGTAGGTCACCGACTCGCTGGTCTTGGCGAAGCCGATGGTGGCCTTGCGCAGGTCGGCGGTGCCCAGGATCGAGGTCATGATCAGCACGGTGTTCTTGAAGTCCACCGAGCGCCCCTGGGCGTCGGTGAGGCGCCCGTCCTCGAGGATCTGGAGCAGGGTGTTGAACACGTCGGGGTGGGCCTTCTCGATCTCGTCGAGGAGCACCACGGAGTAGGGGCGGCGGCGGACGGCCTCGGTGAGCTGGCCGCCCTCCTCGTAGCCCACGTAGCCGGGAGGGGCGCCCACCAGGCGGGCCACCGTGTGCTTCTCCTGGTACTCGCCCATGTCGATGCGCACCATGGCCCGCTCGTCGTCGAAGAGGAACTCGGCGAGCGCCCGGGCCAGCTCGGTCTTGCCCACGCCGGTGGGCCCGAGGAACAGGAACGAGCCGATGGGCCGGTGGGGGTCGGACAACCCCGAGCGGGACCGGCGGATGGCGTTGGCCACGACGGTGACCGCCTCGGCCTGGCCGACGACGCGCTGGTGGAGGACCTCCTCCATGCGGATCAGCTTCTCGACCTCGCCCTGCAGCAGCCGGGACACGGGCACCCCGGTCCACCGCGACACCACCTCGGCCACGTCCTCGGCGTCGACCTCCTCCTTGAGCATCCGCTGGGTGGCCTGCAGCTCGGCCAGCCGGGCGCCGGCCTCCTCCACCTGTGCCTCCAGCTCGGGGAGCTGCCCGTAGCGGATCTCGGCGGCCCGCTCGTAGTTCCCCTCGCGCTCGAAGCGCTCCACGTCCGTGCGCTTGCCCTCCAGCTCTTCCTTCAGCGCCCGGATGGCGGCGATGGCGTCCTTCTCGGCCTGCCAGTGGGCCCGCATGGCGTCGGCCTGCTCGCGCAGGTTGGCCAGCTCCTCGTCGAGCTTGGCCAGCCGCTCGGCCGACACCGGGTCGGTCTCCTTCTCCAACGCCACCTTCTCGATCTCGAGCTGGCGCATGCGTCGCTCGACCACGTCGATCTCGAACGGGACGGAGTCGATCTCCATGCGCAGGCGGCTGGCCGCCTCGTCGATGAGGTCGATGGCCTTGTCGGGCAGGAAGCGGCCGGTGACGTAGCGGTCGGAGAGCACCGCCGCCGCCACCAGCGCGGCGTCTTGGATGCGCACGCCGTGGTGGACCTCGTAGCGCTCCTTCAACCCCCGCAGGATGGCGATGGTGTCGTTCGGCGTCGGCGGCCCCACGTAGACGGGCTGGAACCGCCGCTCGAGGGCGGCGTCCTTCTCGATGTGCTTGCGGTACTCGTCGAGCGTCGTGGCACCCACCAGGCGCAGCTCGCCGCGCGCCAGGAGGGGCTTGATCATGTTGCCGGCGTCCATGGCGCCCTCGGCGGCCCCGGCACCCACGATGGTGTGCAGCTCGTCGATGAAGGTGATCACCTCGCCGGAGGCGTCAGTGATCTCCTTGAGCACCGCCTTGAGGCGCTCCTCGAACTCGCCCCGGTACTTCGAGCCGGCGACCATCGAGCCGAGGTCCAGCGAGACGAGCCGACGGTTCTTCAGGCTCTCGGGGACGTCGCCCTCCACGATGCGCCGGGCCAGCCCCTCGACGATGGCCGTCTTGCCCACGCCGGGCTCGCCGATGAGCACCGGGTTGTTCTTCGTGCGCCGGGAGAGCACCTGGATCACCCGGCGGATCTCCTCGTCGCGGCCGATGACGGGGTCGAGCCTGCCCTTGCGGGCTTCCTCGGTGAGGTCCCGGCCGTACTTCTCGAGCGCCTGGTACTGCTGCTCGGGATCCTGTGACGTCACCCGGTGGCTGCCCCGCACCTGCTGGAGGGCGGCCAGGAGCTGCTCACGGGTGGCGCCGAGACGGTCGGCCAGGGCGAGGAGCACGTGCTCGGTGGAGAGGTACTCGTCGTGCAGGTCGACCCGCTCACGGTCGGCCGCCTCCAGGGCCTCGCGCAGGGCCCGGCCCATCTGGGCCTCGGCCCCGTAGGCCTTGGGGAGCCGGGACAGCGCCTCCTGCACCGAGTTGCGGACGGTGAGCGGCGACAGCCCGGCCCGCTCGAGCAGCGGGAGCACGACCCCCTCGGCCTGGCCGAGGAGGGCGGCGAGCAGGTGGTCGGGCGTGGCCTCCGGGTGGTTGCCGCTCCGGGCCAGCTCCACGGCGGCCTCGAAGGCCTCCTGGGTCTTGTGGGTCCAGCGCTTCGGGTCGAGCGCCATGGTGCCTCTGCGTCCTCCGTGCGTAAAAGTTGATAACGACGCTAGCAAGAACGGCGCCGAAGCGAACCGCATTCCCGCGCTGCGCAAAACACGAACAGCGGCGCCTCTCCGTTCAGACTTTTCTCAGAAGTGTAAGGACGACCGCGTCGTGGGACGATCACGCCACCCATAGTGGGTGGGTTGCCCACCAACTCTCCCGCATTGGACCAAAAACAGCAGACATCACCGTCATGCGGCAATTCGTCGGCCGTCTCTCCTGGCGAGAGCGAACCGACCGAGCGCCGTGTCGGTCGTCTTCGGCGAAGGGAAGATAGCTGTGAAACGACGGTTGTCGATCGTGGCGAGCACCCTGCTAGTCGGTGTCACGACCGCAGTGCTCGTCGGCGGGGCTCCGGCGGGGGCCCAAGTCGCGGCTGGCGACGCGGACTACGGCGGCTACACCACCGGCTCGGTCGTGCACGTGGACGCGCTGCGCGCCGGCGCCAGCGGCCCGGTGCTCCTCAACACCGAAGTGGCGTTCTCGGGGGCCAGCGTGGCCTCCCGGGGCCTGACCCAGATCGTCACCGAGACCGATCAGATCGTGAGCCCGAACGCCGGCGACAGGCGGAGCTTCGGGCGGGGCTCCGGGCTCGAGATCGGGGTCGGCAACGAGATCCCGACTGCGGAGAACGACATCATCCTCGCCGAGCGGGCCACGGCCTCGGCCCCGCCCGACAGCGGTCGGGTGCGCAACGAGATCGGCCCCGTGAAGGTCGACCCGCTGGCCTACGCCTCGCTGCTGCGGGGCGAGGCCCAGGCCCGCTTCAACGAGGGCAGCTGCGTGCTCGGCCAGCCCATCAGCTTCGGCCAGGGCTACGCGGCTGACGTCCAGCTGGTGAACGCCGGTGGTGAGAGCCCCGGCGACGAGCCGTTCCCCGAGCCGGTGCTGGCCACCGACGCCGCGCAGCCGGAGCGCCGGGTGTCCGACTCCCGGTCCACCACCCGTCTCGTCCCGAACGGTCAGGGTGCCTTCGGGCTCGAGACCGAGACCCGCATGACCATCGCCCCGGTGACCTTGTTCAAGAACACCGCCGCGGACGTCACCCCGATCACCATCGAGTTCCTCGGCGAGTGGGTGCTGCGCGCCACTGCCCTCGGCACCGGTCGCGCCGACGTCTTCTTCGGGCCCGGCACGGTCGAGCCCCAGACGCCCGTCCTGCGGGTTTTCGAGGGCACGACGGTGGTGGAGGAGATCTTCACCCAGGACATCCTCGGCAACCAGGGCTTGGTCGTGCCCATCGAGGCCCTGGGCACCGAGCTCGCCATCGGCGAGGACCCCCGGGCCATCGGCGGCGACGCCAACAGCCAGCCGACCGAGGCCGCCGACGGCACCGTGGCGGCGGGCGCCGTCGACGTGGTGCGCCTGCGGGTCCTCGACACGGAGGAGGCGACGCTGGCAGGCCTGAGCGGCGTCGACCTGCGCATCGGCCACTTGGAGGCCACCGCCCGCGTTCCGGCCGGCGGCATCCGCTGCAACCTCCCGGTGACCAAGGTCGCCGACAGGCAGACCGTCAACGCCGGCGACCAGTTCACCTACACCATCACGGTCACCAACCCCTTCGCGGACTGCGACCTGACCAACGTCCGGGTGGAGGACAACATCACCACCGACCGCGGCATCCGCTACTCGGTCACCGGTACCAACCCGGCAGCCAACGCCATCACCCCTGGTGCCAGCCAGGCCAGGCAGGTGGTGTTCAACGACATCGGCCCGATCGGGCCCGGCCAGAGCAGATCGGTGTCGATCACCGTCGCGGTGGCCGGCAACTCGGCCGCCGGCCTGTTCACCAACAACGCCCGGGCCACCGGTCAGTGCGCCACCGGCGGCGCCGGCGGCGGGGCCAGGATCAACGTCCCGATCACCGGCGAGACCACGGTGACCGTGCCCAACGTGAATGGCGGGAGCGAGCTGCCGGCCACCGGCGTCGAGCCCAACGTGCTGCCTCGCACCGGTGGTGGCTCGATGGCCCTCCTCGGCCTCGGCCTGCTCGGCACCGCCCTTGCCGTCCGTCGCATCCGCAAGGTCGCGCTGCGGTGAGCCGGCCATGAGGCGGGGGATCCTGATGGCAGCGGCGGTGCTGTCGGCCCCCCTCGCGATGCTCCTCCCGGACGGGCCCGCTTCGGCGGGCCCGTCCGCTGCGGGACCTCGGTCCGCCCTGATCGTCGGCGTGGGCAAACACGTGGGGAACCGACCGAAGCCCACGGTGGGGGGCGCCGGCGACGCCGCCGCCTTCCGGGAGGTCCTGCGCCGGGCCGGCTGGCACGACACCGACGTCAGGGTCCTGGTCAACGAGGGGGCGACGGCGGCCAACATCCGGGCCGGGCTGCAGTGGCTCCAGGAGCGCAGCAGCGAGGGATCGTTCACGGTGTTCCACTACTCGGGCCACGTCCTCCAGGCCAACGGCGACCCTGACCGCGACGGCGAGGCCCGCGACGAGTTCCTCGTTCCCTACGACGCCCGCTCGCTCATCGCCGACCGCGAGCTGTCCAACCGCCTGCGTGGCGTACGGGGCTGGCTGTGGACCGACATCTCCGGGTGCGAGGCGGCCGGCTTCGACGAGGGAGGCCTGTCGGGCCCCCGGCGGCTGTTCACCGGATCGTCGGCCGAGCACGAGAAGTCCTACGAGCGGCCCGACTGGAAGATGTCGGTGTACACGGGGCTGTCCACCGAGTACGCGGTGCTGCAGAACCAGGGCGACGCCAACCGCGACGGCGTGGTGTCGATCCACGAGGCCTTCCGCTACGCGGAGCGCGAGGCGCCGGTCATGACCGCCCGCCAGAGGAAGGGGGCGCAGCACCCCTACCTCGCCGGCGGCGACGGCTCCGAATGGTTCCTGCGGCCGCCGGCGCCCCCGCCTCCGCCGCCCAAGTCCTCACAGCCGCGCGGGAAGACGTGCGTGGCCGGCGTCTGCGTCTAGCTCAGCGCCGGCCGCGGTAGGGCACGGGCGACTGGCGTAACGGAACGAGGTCCCGCCGGTACTGGCGGTGGACGTGCTCCATCGCCTCCTTGGCCTCCCGCTGCGCCTCGGCCAGCTGCTGGCGGAGGCGCT
>JALYMX010000150.1 GCA_030773495.1 Actinomycetota bacterium
GCGACGGCGGCCGTCACGGCGAGCGCGACGGCGAGGGCGGCGGTGAAGGCGATGGGTAGTCTGCGCATTCGAATGGATCCTGCCGGGTTCTGCAGCCAGGCCCGTGTCCTCATCGTCGCCGGGAAGGGCGGTGTCGGCAAGACCACGGTGAGCGCGGCGCTGGCGCGGATGGCGGCGCTGGCCGGGCTGCGCGTGCTGGTGGTCGACGTCGAGGGCGCCGGCGGCGTGGCGCGGGCGTTCGGGCACGACGAGCCGCTCACCTACGACGAGGTCGTGCTGGCGCCCGGCGGGGAGCCGGAGGGCGCCGGCGAGGTGCGGGCCAGAGCGCTCACGCCCGACGACGCCCTGCTCGAGTACCTGGAGTCACACGGGCTGCGCCGCATCTCCCGGCGCCTGGTCTCCACGGGCGCCATCGACGTGGTCGCCACCGCCGCCCCGGGGATCAAGGACATCCTCGTGCTCGGCAAGGTGAAGCAGCTCGAGCGGGCGGGCGCGGCCGACCTCGTGGTCGTCGACGCCCCAGCCGCCGGCCACACCGTCACTTTCCTCACCAGCGCCCGCGGCCTGCTCGACGCCGTGCGCGTCGGCCCCATCCGCGCCCAGGCCGAGGACGTGGCCGACCTCCTGGGCGACCCGTCCCGGTGCCAGGTGCTGCTGGTGACCCTCCCCGAGGAGACGCCCGTGAACGAGGTGGTGGAGACGGCCTACCGGCTGGAGGACCGCGCGGGCGTCAACCTCGCCCCGGTCGTCGTCAACGGCGTCTACCCACCGCTGCCCGGGCTCGACGCCGAGCCCGACGAGGCGGCGGCGGCCGCCGGCGTACACCTGCGCCCGGGCGAGGCCGACGTGCTCCGCTCCGCCGCCACCTTCCGCCGCCGGCGCACGGCGCTGCAGGCCGAGCAGGTCGAGCGGCTGTCCGCCGGCCTGCCCCTCCCCCAGCTTCGCCTCCCCTTCCTGTTCACGACCGAGGTCGGCCGCCCCGAGGTCGACACCCTGGCCGGTGCGCTGGCCGCCGCGGTGGGAGCGCTGCCCGGGTGACGGCCCTGGCGCCGCTCGTCACGGAGCGGGCCATCGTGGTCTGCTGTGGCTCGGGTGGCGTCGGCAAGACCACCACGGCGGCTGCTCTGGCCGTCGAGGCCGCCCACCGGGGCCGGCGCGCCTGCGTGGTCACCATCGACCCCGCCAAGCGCCTGGCCGACGCCCTCGGCCTGGCCGAGCTCACCGACACCCCGGGCCGGATCGAGGGCGACTGGCCCGGCGAGCTGTGGGCGCTCATGCTCGACACGAGATCGACCTTCGACGCCCTCGTCGCCCGCTACGCGGCGACCAAGGAGCAGGCGGAGACCATCCTGCGCAACCGCCTCTACCGCAACATCGCCGGCGCGCTGTCGGGGACGCAGGAGTACATGGCGATGGAGAAGCTGCACGAGCTGCACGACGACGGCCGATTCGACGTCGTGGTGGTGGACACCCCGCCCACGCGGAACGCCCTCGACTTCCTGGACGCTCCGGAACGGCTCACCCGGTTCCTCGAGAACCGAATCTTCCGCCTGCTGGTCACGCCCACCCGGGCGTACCTGAAGGCGGTGAGCGTGGCCGGGCAGGCGTTCCTGCGCACGGTGAGCAAGGTGGTGGGCGGCGAGGTCGTCTCCGACGCCATTGCCTTCTTCCGCGCCTTCGAGGGCATGGAGGCGGGGTTCCTGGCCCGGGCCCAGCGGGTGCAGGAGCTTCTGGGCAGTGACGCCGCCGCCTTCGTGCTGGTCGCCTCGCCTCGCCGGGACGCCGTGGTGGAGGCCGAGTTCTTCGCCGCCAGGCTCCACGAGGCCGGGATCGACATCGACGCCCTCGTCGTGAACCGGGTGCACCCTCGGTTCGCGGCCGGCTCGGCCGCTGACACGGCCGGCGCCGCCCGACAGCGGGCAGCGTCGCTGGCGGGAACGGCACTCGCCCCGCTCTACGCCAACCTCGCTGACTTCCGGCAGGTGGCCGAGCGCGAGGAGTCGCACTACGCAGCGCTGGTGGCCCGCGTGGCGCCGGCCCCGGTGGTGCGGGTGCCGTTCCTGGCCGTCGACGTGCACGACCTCGACGGCCTGCGCCGCGTCGCCCGCCACCTGTTCGAGGAGGCGGCGGTCGACCTCAAGCGGGCCTGACGCTCAGCCGCCGGTCTGCGTGGGCTGCTGCAGCGCGGCGGCCGCCTCCTGCACCGTCTCGGCCACCGTGACGATGCGGTCGAAGCCGGTGGTGCGCAGGAGACGGGTGAGGGTGGGCCGGTTGCAGGCGACGGCGACCTCCCCGCCGAGCTCGCGGGCCCGGCGGATGCCCCCGATGAGGGCGCCCAGGCCGGCGGAGTCGACGAAGGGGACGCCGGACATGTCGATGAGCAGGCGGGGGTTGCTGGCCAGCTCAGCGAGGGACTGGCGGAACTGGCTCACGGTGAAGGCGTCCAACTCGCCCACGGGACGGCAGATCACGTAGCCGTCGGCCTGCTCCGTCTTGATGTCGAGCACGTCGTCCTCCTGGCGCGTGCCGCCGAGCATCGGCCCGGAGGACCAGCGGCCCGGCGGTGGGGCAAGATGGTACCCACGCCGGCGGCCGGTTACCCTTCCCGCGTGACCGACGTCCTCCTGGCCAGCGACGAGGCCTGGGTGCGCGACGAGGTGCGCTCGGTGCTGTCGGGCCGCCCGGGCGTGACGGTGCACGAGGTCACCGCCGGCGTGCAGGTGCTGCCCGCCGTACGCCGGCTGTCACCCGACCTCGTGGTCGTCGACCTGCAGATGGGCAACATGGGCGGCATCGCCGCATGCATGGAGCTGCGCCTCGAGGAGAGCGCCGACCGGGTCGACCACGTCCCCGTGCTGGTGCTGCTCGACCGGCGCCCCGACGTGTTCCTCGCCCGCAGGGCGGGGGCCGAGGGGTGGTTGGTCAAGCCGCTCGACCCCATCCGGCTGCGCAAGGCGGTCACCGCCCTCCTCGACGGCGGCGCCTACCACGACGAGTCGTACCGACCGGCGGCCAGCTGAACCACCGGGCCTGCGCCGGCGGCCGGCGGAGTACGCTCGGGGCAACGGGAAGTAGCGCAGCTTGGTTAGCGCGCAGCGTTCGGGACGCTGAGGTCGCGGGTTCGAATCCCGCCTTCCCGACCAGCGAAAACCGCTGGTCACGGCCCTTTCGTGGGTGACGGACCGGCCACCGGTGCGACGGCCATGGCACTTTCATGGCACATCTCCTCGTTGCCGCACTTGTGCGGGCCCGGCTCCTGATGGACACCGTGGCTCCGCAACCTGCCTGGGCATTTCCCGGACGCGGCGCCGACAGGTGGGCGACCCTGGCTCCGGAACCTGCCTGACACCCGTCGTCCCGCCGAGGATCCGCGCCCCCGCCGGCGGCCTCCTTCGCTGTGGTCGTTCGCGTCCGCGGAGGCCGGTCGTGCTCGCGGAGTTGGGTCTGGTGGAACAGCGTTATGCAGCCGGTGCGGGAGGTGCTCGACGGGGCAAGCGTGGTCGACGTCGCCCGCCACAACGGAGTCGACCGCCAGACGGCGCACACTCGGGCTACGTCAAGTGCGCGGCCAGCGGCACGGCGGCGCTGGTCGATCGCAGCTCCAAGCCCCTCGGCTGCGCCCACCAGATCCCGGGCGAGCTCGAGGCCCGCATCGTGGCGCTGTGCCGGGGCCCATCCCGGCGGGGGCCGGTGCCCCATCCTCGACGGAAGGAACCGCCGCACCAGCCGCTGAGTCGTCGCTTTGGCCCGCGTCCGGTTCGACAGCGTGTCGAGCGCCATGGCCAGGCGGCCGAGTTGGCGACCATCGGAGATTAGCCCGCACCCGCCGTTCCCTCCTGCTCAGCCAGGACGCGTCGCAGGCCTTGGAGCAACTCGGTGAACCAGCGCCTGACAGCGACAACAGGGAACGACACGGTGGCCGTGATGCCCGCCACGCCTGCTCCCTTCTCCCCGAACAGCACCATCACGGTGTGCTCGGCCTCGTCGGCCCACACCAGGGGATGACCGTCGGGGTCCACCCGCAGCCGCAGTTGAAGGTCGGCCCGCCGGTCTGCCGGGACCGGGCCGAGGCGGCAGTCGGGCGCGTCGGTGGTGTGCACCCAGCCGTGCTGGTCGTCGAGGGCGATTGCCGTCCCGCAGGAATCGCATGTTGCCGGCGCGGCGGCGCCGTAGCTGGCCAGCTGGCTGAGGATGGCCTCCTGTTCATCGTGGTGGCGGACCCGGACCTGGCGGAGTCGCTCGCTGTCGTCCATCCTCCGCCGCCTGCGGGCCTCGTCCTCCGGCTTGGGAACCGCCTTGTCGATGATCGCCCCCAGGAAGTCGGAGGCCTCCACCTCAAAAGTCATGGCGGCGATGATCTCGCGCAGGCGGATGACCAGCTCGGTTGCGTCCTCGGGGCGCTCCCCTCCGTCCTCGGCGCGCTCGATGGCGAGGGCCACGTCGGCCAGCGTGTCGAGGGCGTCGAGGAGCTTGGCCCGGTCGACGGTGGCGGTGGGCGGGACGGGGTCGGTCACGGCGGCGCTGCTTCTCCTGGTCGGGGCGATCGTAGGACGTGGGTCCGGCAGGGCCTCCAAGGTGGCGACCGTAGGGCGGCAGCGTTTAACGGCCGCTGGAGCCTTGACGAAGCGGGTAGTTCTGGGTCGTCGAAAGGCGGGTGGGCGGCGGGAAGCTCGGGGTGCCGGCATGGCCGGAGCGCGTCGGCGACGCCGGGGCGTGGGAGCCGGCGCCGACATCGAACGCGTGAGCGACATCCCTCCGGCAATCGCTGACACTCGAGAACGCTCCTGCGGCGCCTCTACGACGAGGTGCGACGCCGACGACAGCTCGTCGGCGAGGGGCACGGCGGAGGATCGACGGCGTCCTCGGGTGGGACCGTGACCCGCCGGGCGCGCCTACGAGCTCACGGTCATCGACTTTCACGAGGGCGGAGCCAGGCAGCGGCGAAACGTGAGACGAAGGCGCTTGGTTCGGGGTCGGTAGGAGAGTGTCCCTGTTGCTCCGTCGACCTCTGCCGGCGGAGGTTGAGTGTCACGCGGGTCCCAGGACTTGACAGTCGTTGCCGGACTCGTTGCGAGCGGCCATGAACAGGGCGCCGAGCTGATCCGCCGCAGCCCGATCGGCAGCGTTCGTCGCCTGCGCGTAGACGGCCAAGGTGAGTCGCGGGTCGGAGTGCCCGAGCCGCGTCTGGGCGGTCTTCACGTCGATGCCGGCGGCCACCATCCCCGTCGCGTTGGCGTGGCGGAGGTCGTGGTACCGCAGGCCGCGAAGCCCGACGGCGCAGCATGCGGGGTTCCACACCCGATGGAGCCACGTCGAGTAGCTGAGCGGCCCGCCGCCAGGGCCGACGAACACGAAGGCATCGACGTCGGCGCCTGTCAGCCCGCGCCGGCGGAGATGCTCGCCGAGCGCGACCATCAGGACCCTCGGCACGCTGATTGTCCGGCGGCCTGCGCGGGACTTCGGCGCACCGGTCACCATGGCGCCGGCGCGGCCGCGGGTTCGCTGCTCCGCCACCGTCACGGTCGACCGGAGGAAGTCGATCCGGCCAACTCGGAGGCCCGCGCACTCACCCCACCGCAAGCCGAGCACGGCGGCCATGTAAGCCATCAGCGAGTTGCCGACGCCGAGGGCTTCGCCGAGGCGCTCCAGCTCCTCGGGCGTGACGATGTGGCGATCCGGCTGGTCGACCGCGGGGAGCTTGATGCCACGGCACGGCGTCCTCGCCACGAGGTCAAGGTTGACGGCGGCGTTGAAGATCGCCCGGAGGACCCCGTACTGGCGGCGGACGGTCCGAGGTGCTGCGTCACGCGACCACTTGGTGACGAGGCCCTGGACGTCCTGCGGCGTGACGGCGCTGACGGGACGGTTCGCGAGCGCCGGCAGCAGGTGACACCTCACGATGCTCTCGTCGCGCGCCAGACCGGAAGCTCGCTTTCCGGGATTGGCCGTCAGCCAGTAGCGGGCGACGTCGCCGAACCTCGTCTCGGACTTGCGGGGATCGACCCAGGACCCGCGTGAACGGTCGGCCCGCTCGCGGGCTTCGAAGGTCTCCGCCTCGCGCTTCGTGCGGAAGGTCCGCTTGTAAAGCCGCCCGGCCGGGTCGCGCAGCCGGACGTCGTATCTGACTCCCCGGGCCGTCTTGCGTGCGTGGATGCTCAACGTTCTTCCAACTCCTTCCGTAGACCCGAAGACCCGATGTCGTCTGCAGTGGCTCAGTTGGCTGTTTCAAGCCTCCGGCCCCCGGCCTCAGCCCGGAGTCGGTCCACGTAGTCGGCGACCGCGGCCGTCGGTACCCGCCGAGCCCCACCGATGCGGACGGACTCGAGCACGCCAGAGGCGATCAGTTCGAAGACCTTCGTTCGGCCGATTCCGATCACGTCAGCCGTCTCCTCAACGGTCAGCAGCAGCTTCTCCATCAGCTCTCCTCCTGTTCGACAACGCGATCGAGCAGTCGTCGTGGCCGCGGCGCGATCGACGCGCGGCGCCACCTCCGCCGGTGCGTCGGGAGCACCGGCGACCCGGCTGACCGCCGTCGATCTCGCTCGCCCGATCCGCTCCGGCCTGAAGGTCCGCACCATCTCGTGGCCGGCCGGCCCGCCGTAGACCTCGACCTCGACGACCTCCTGCGTCGCAGCATCCACCTTGATCGCCCGAACCCTCGCCAGGAAGCCGTTGCGCCTGCCCGGCGTCGCCAACACCCGGACGACATCACCGATGGTGATGAACCTCCGGCCGTTCCGGTATCGATCGACCTGCGTGAGGTGGGCCCGCATGCGCTTCCCTTCTGATGTCGGCCGGCGGCACGCCTTCTACTAGATGGGCTCTTTCTCGATTACCCTGAGCTTTATTACAGTAGTTGCATGAATCGAGCAGAAGTCGGCAGTGGATCCTGGAGCATGGTCGCCGTCGCCGGTGCCGGAGCGACGATCACGCTGCTCAACCGGATGGGCACGCCGCATATCCCGTGGAGCGACCTGTCGCAGTGGCTTGATGCGACATCCACAGAGGACGCTCTGGTCGCAGTTGTGCGGCTGGTGGCGTTGGGCGTGGCCTGGTGGGTTCTCGCCTCCACCACCATCTATGTCATCGCCGCCGCGTTGCGACTGCCTCGTCTCGTCCGCTGCCTTGGCTGGGCGACCCTGCCGGGCGCCCGGCGACTGGTCGACGGGCTGGTGGCCGGATCGATCGTCGCTGGCACCAGTCTCGGAACGAGCGTGCCCGCACTCGCTAAGGCCGACGATCCTGTCCAGAGCACCATCTACACGCCCCGTCCCGCCGGCGACGGTCCCAGGTACGTGCCGGTGCCTGCTGGCGACGACGCGTCCACCACGACAACCGCCACCGTCCCCTTGCCCCTTCCCCGGCCCTTTGTCGCCCGTCGTGTACCCGTCACCGTCCACCGGGTCGAGCCGGGTGAGCACCTGTGGGGCATCGCCGAGGACGTCGTCGCCGGCGCGACCGGGCGGCCCGGCACCGAGCTCGGCGCCGCCGACATCGCCCCCTACTGGCGCCGACTCGTCGACGCCAACAGCGACCGGCTCCGCTCCGGCGACCCCGACGTCATCCACCCCGGCGAGGAGCTCGTCGTGCCCGAGCTCGACGAGAACCGGTAGGGGGCGCATCACGCCACCGCCTCGGCCGCGTCGGACATGCGCTCGTCGGTGTGGGTGAGGTCCCACTCGTCGTCGGCCAGGCGGTGGTCTACGAGGAACCGGTGCTGGCCCACGATCCACAGCGCCGTGCCGCGGTCGAGGGTGGGAAGGCCCTTGCGGTCGGCGGCGCTGAGGCCGAGCAGCTCGGCGGCGGAGCCGATCTCGCCGTCGGCCTGGGCGTAGATGACGCGCGTCTCGGTGTCGGACAGGAGGCCCTCCGACAGCGCCCGCTGCTCGGAGCCGGCGTCGCCGGTTGCCACCAGGTCGGAGAGGCGGTGGAGCACCAGCACGTTGGCGATCCCGTACTGGCGGGCCAGCTTGAGGCTGGAGCGCAGCCACCGGGCGGTGCCCAGGTGGTGGAGCAGGCGCCACGCCTCGTCGAGGACCAAGAAGCGCCGGCCGGCGTCGGGGCGCGCCACCGCTGCCTGGATCCAGGCGGTGGCGCAGGCCATGAGGATGGGGAGGCCCCCGTCGTCGCCCAGCCCCGACAGGTCGAGCACCACCGCCGGGCCGTCCCAGTCGACGTCCACGGTGCTCTCGCCGTCGAACATCCCGGCCAGATCGCCGGCGCACAGCCGGCGCAGCTCGAGGGCGACGTCGCGGCTGGCTCGGGCCAGGTCGGCCCTGGTGGTGCGGATCTCGGCGGCGGCCGCCTCGGTCGGCTCCAGCAGCGCGGCGGCCACGGCCGGCAGGGTCGGGACGTCGTCGGTCACCGAGGCGAGCGCCAGCTGGCACGCCGCTTTCTCGATGGGCGCCAGGTCGCGGCGCAGCGCGGCGGTCACGATCGACTGCAGCAGGTTGAGACGGCGCCGGGCCACCTCCGCCTCCGGCAGCGTCTCCGCCCCCGGTCCGGCGTCGAGGGGATTGAGGCGCGCGCCCGACCCCGGGCGGAGCCGCACCGGCTCCACGCCCATCTTCTCCGCCAGCCCGGCGTACTCGCCCTTGGGGTCGAGGACGGCCGAGCGGACCCCGAAGTTCCACGCCCGCCACAGCAGGGTCTTGACCAGCGCCGACTTGCCCCGCCCGATCTGGCCGGCCACCAGCATGTTCGGGTTGGTGAGGACAGCCGGGTACAGGAGCCACGGATCGAACGAGAACGCCGCCCCGGTCCGCTCGGTGCCGATGAGGACGCGGGGGCACCCGAGCCCCGAGGCGGCCTGGAAGGGGTAGAGGGCGGCCAGGTTGGCGGTGGTGGCCCGGTGGGCGGGGCGGGCGGTCACCGCAGTCCCCGGGCGAGGGGGAGGGTGTAGGTGAAGGCCACGTCCTGCTCCCCGTAGAGGCGGCGCAGCTCCAGGCCGGCGTCGGCGCCCAGGTGCTCGACCTCGGCGGCGGCCGCCTCGAGACCCTCGGCGTTCGGGGCGGAGACGGTGACGTAGGCCGAGAAGCGGTACTCGCCGTGGCCGGCGGCCAGCTCGGCCTCCCTGGCCAGCAGGTCCTCGTGGGTGCGCCGGCGCCGGGCCGAGGGGAGGTAGCCGGCCTTGGCCCGCAGCTCCTCGTCGGCCACGTGGCTGGCGTGGGCCGCCTCGATCGCCCGGGCGGCCACCGACGGCGGCACCGGCTCGGCCACCACCGCCACCGAGCGCATGGCGGTGGTGCGCACGAGCAGCGGGTACAGGAACCCGGCGGGCACGTCGCGCCGGGGCAGCTCGGCCACCCAGAAGGTGGCGTGCAGGCCCGAGTCGGACCGGTAGTGGTCCCATGCCACCGCGGTGGCCATCGGCCAGGCGCTGGATCCGGCGGCGCCGGCCCGGTCGGGGTGGCGGCGGCCCCGCACCGCCAGCG
>JALYMX010000151.1 GCA_030773495.1 Actinomycetota bacterium
GACGTCTGGTTGCCGTTGGCGTCGTAGGTGTGGTTCGGCGACGAGCAGCTGGCCGTCCCCGACGTCGAGGTGGCGCACAGCTGGTTGGCGCCGTTGTAGGCGTACGAGGTGGTCACCCCGCCCGACACCTGGGTCTTGCGGTTGCCGTTGTCGTCGTAGGTCCACACGTTGGCCCCGCTCGGCGGCGCCGAACAGGCGGCGGTGGAGCTCCCGGCGAACTCGTAGCACAGCCGGTTGTGCACGTCGTAGCCGTAGCTGGTCGTCCCCGCCGGCGTGGTCACGTTCCGGCGCAACTCGGTGTCCTTGGTTCCCACGGCGTAGGTATAGCTGAAACTCGACAGCGTCGTGGTCCCCTTGGTCGCCGCGATCGAGGTCATGTTGCCGGCAGGGTCGTAGGCCATCTTCATCACCGTCCCCGTGCTGGGCGGGAAGGTGACGCTCATGCGCCGGCCGTCCTGGTAGACGCCGCTCGAGTTCGCGTAGCCGATCAGCGTGCACGGGCCGGTCACCGGGCTCACCGCGCAGTTGCCGCCCGGCTCTTGGATGCTCACCAGCTCGTTGCTGGCGTTGTAGCGGTAGGTGACGGTGCCGCCAGCGTCGCACAGGGTCGACAGGTTGCCCACGGGGTCGTAGGTGAACGTCATGCCGGTCTGGCCCGAGCAGGCGTTGACCAGCGGCCCGGGCAGCGCCTTCTTCGTCACCTGGTTCAACTTGTCGTAGGTGAACATGGTGGTGCCGATGTTGGAGATGCGGCTGGTCAGGTTGCCGTTGCCGTCGTAGGCGAAATCGAAACACGTCGAGCGGCTGGTGCAGGCGGTGTCGCCGTTGAAGGTGACCCGGGTGACGCGGTCGAACTTGTCGTAGCCGTAGGTGGTCTTCTGCGCCTTGCCGTCGGTCACGGTGGCCACCCGGCTCAGCGCATCGACGGTGATGGTGGTGGCCCCGAGCGGCGCCGGCGGGGTGATCGAGGTCAGGTTCCCCTTCGTCGACCCGTCGTAGCCGTACTTGGTGACGTTGCCGTTGGGGTCGGTGGCCTTGCACAGCTGGCGGGGCTTGGCGTTGCAGGTGACAGCGCCGGCGTCGTCGCCCTGGTAGGCGTAGGTGTAGGGCTTCGAGCCGGTCGGCGGGGTGTCGCACTGGGTCGTGCCCGTCGGCGGGGTGATGCCCGGGGTGACCTTGTTGGGGTTGCCGTAGCCGTCGTAGCCGAAGGCGGTGCAGCTGTTCTGCGGGTCGGTGCGGCTCGACGGCAGGTACTTGTACAGGCTGGAGCCGTTGCCCGGGTTGGGGGCGTTGTAGGAGAGGTTCGTGGCCGCCCCGGTGTTGGTGCCGTTCGACGAGGGGGCCAGCACCTTGGTGAGGTTGGCCGGGTTGGCGGCGTCGTAGCTGAGGGTGGAGGCCGCCGAGAGCGAGTTGGTGTAGTCGACGACGTTCTCGTTGGCCCCGTAGCTGATGGAGCGCACGTTGCCCGCCGCGTCGATGGCCTTGACCACCTGGTTGGCCTCGTCCCAGCCGTGGCTGGTCAGGTTGGCCCGGGGGTCGGTGACGGTCGTGCAGCCCAGCATCTTCGCCGGCTGGGAGCCCCCGTACTGCGTGCAGCGGGTGCCGCCGGACTGGGCCGTGGAGGAGTAGGCGTAGGTCCAGTCGAAGGTGCCGCCGGAGCTGTCTTTGAACCGGGACAGCTTCTGCAGGCTGCCGTTGGCGTTGTAGACCATCCTGGCCTTGGTCTCCCCGGCGCTGCTGGTCACGTAGATCTCGTTCAGCCGCCCGCCGGCGTCGTAGCGGTAGTTGGTGACCTTGCCGTCGGGGTCGGTGTAGGTGACGAGGTCGGAGCCGTCGTAGCCGTAGCTCCAGGTGCGCCCCGTCCAGTCGGTGATCGAGGTCAACAGGCCCGAGGTCCACCCGAAGCTGAGGCTGCGGCCCTGGGTGTCGGTGAGCGAGGTCACCTCGTGGTTGGTGTTGTAGGCCAAGGTGATTTTGTTGCCGTTGCGGTCGGCGATCTCGGAGAGAAACCCCCTGCCCGTCCAGCCGGCGTTGGGCACGGTGCCGAACTTGAACACCTCCCCGCTCTGGTGGCGGGTGAGGGTGTAGGTGGAGCCGGACGTGGTGAGATCGGCGTTGGCGCCGGGCGGGGTGGCGAAGGTGGGCGTGTCGGAGGTCTTGATGTAGACGTAGCGGGCGCCGCCCGGCTCGGCGACCACCACCGAGCCGTCGGGCTGGTCCTTGGCGTCGACCCAGTGGCCGACGCTGAAGTCCCACCCGGTGCCGGTGTAGGCGCCCAGGCTGTTGTGGAAGCGCTCGACGGCCACGTCGATGCCGGTGCCCTTGATGGACACGTCGGCCGCCCGCATCATCAGGTTGCCGTTGCCGGCGTTGAAGTTGGCCGAGTGGCGGTCGGAGAGCTCGATCGTCTCGAACTTGGCCGAGGGGCGCAGCCCGCGTCGCGGGGTGTAGGAGATCTCGAAGAAGGGGCGCTTGGCGGTGTCGGTCGACGTCGAGCTCGACAGGTAGGCGTACCCCGCCTCGGTGGTGTTGGCCCGGCGGATGAGCACGCCGTTGTTGGCCAGGCCGCTGCCTGAGCTGGGCGCCGGCGGGTGCACCCAGTCCTGGGCCAGCTGGGTGATGTGCCAGGTGGCCCAGGCGGGCTGGGACGGGCTGGGCAGCGAGTAGCCCGGCGTGGTGTAGCTGGCGCTGGAGGACACGTCGCCGCCCGGGGTGGTCCAGTTGGGGCAGCCGGCGGCGGGGCAGGGGTTGTTCCAGTTGGCGCTGGCGTCCCAGGTGCGGGACAGGGCCTGGAGCTTGATGGTGTCGGTGAAGTTGACGTACTCCACGTAGGCCGACAGCTTGGCGTAGAGGACCACGGCGTCTTTGGGGATGGCCGACACGTCGGCCTTGAGCAGGGCGTGCATCTGCACGCTCGAGGTGTAGTTGCCGAACGGCACCGTGGTGCTCTCCCAGCACGGGTCGGTGGTGTTGTTGGAGAAGATCGAGCAGTCGGCCTGCATCCCCACGGTGGTGGTGGGGTCGAGCACCACCGGCCAGGTCCGCTCGGGCGCCTCCAGCCAGGCCCGGTCGCCGGTGAGGGTGAGGCGCATGCCGCCGGCCACGGGCTCGGCGTCGAGGCGCACCGGGCCGCGCCGGCCCGTGGCGTCGATGAGCTCGGGGGGGTTGACGCGCAGCTGCAGGTCCCCGGCGGCGTCGCGCAGGTCCACGCCCTGGCCCCGCACGGCCGCCCTGAGGCCCGGGCTCGAGCGCAGGAGGAACGAGAAGCTCGAGGCGGCCGCCGGGCTGGCCAGGATGAAGCTCTCCTTCACGGCGTCGTGGCCGACCTCGTAGAGCAGGTCCACGCCCGGGCGCACCCCGGCGTAGCGCACGGCGTTGCCGGCAACCTGGGCGGTGGCGGCGGCCAGGCCCTCGGGGGCGAAGGCGGCCCAGGCGTCACCGGTCGTCACGCGAACCTCGCCCGTAGCGATGTCCGTGGGGAACTCGGCGGTGTAGCGGTTGGCCCGATTCTTGGCGGCCACGCCGGCCTTGTCGGCGGGCACCAGGGTGTCGTCGATTCGCTGCCAGGCGCCCGCCGCATCGCGGTAGTGCCGCGACCCGGTGGAGATCTCAGCGCGGTAGGAGCCGTCGCGGAGCGAATAGGTGGCCGAGGTGCGGGTCCGCAGCTCGGGCAGCTCCCGCTCTTCGGGAGGGGGTGCCGGCGCGGCGGATGTGGCGGGCGCTTCTGCGGCACTGGCACCAGGCGCCTCGGCCGCCGACGGGAGGGCAGCAAGCTGGCTGGCGGCCAGGGCTGCCGACACGGCCAGGGCCAAGACGTGGATGGAGAACCGACGGTGGGGCGCGCGCCCGGCCAAACGGCGATCGCTGCATGTTGTCTCGCTCCCCCTTGGACCGCGCCTCCGCGGGCCAATCTGTGCCAGCCGGGCCCGATCGTGAGAGCTCGACGTGTGTTGAGAGTGGCCGGTTCTGCTGCTTCCGTCAAGGGGTAAATCTGAAGAGACCGACATTGCGTCGCGGCGAAGACCAGAGATGCACCACGCGACGTGGGGGGAGGTCGTCGCTGGTTCCTGGCCGGGGGAGCAGGGCTCGCGGCGGCCCTCGACGTCCGGCGCAGTGGTGCTGGCGTTGGCTTCTGTCCTATTGCTATCGGAAGGCGATCTCGGCCCGCACGAACGCCGCTCCCAGCCACTCGCCGCACCCCGGGCAGTGCGCCAGCGCCCGGCCTCGAGGTGTGGTCGCCTCGCCGTCGACGAGGTGCACGACGGCGCCGCACGGGCCCTGTGGTACGGCCCGGAGCAGGCACGGCGCGTCGGGCGAGCGGGCAAGGGTCTGCCGGCAGGGCCGGCGAGTAGAGGAGCGCCAGCGAGCAACGGAGCCGCCCTTGCGCGGCGCCGTGTCAGCGTGGCGCCGTGTCCGCAGGCCGGCCCGGAGAACCCCCCACGGCTGCAACCGTCTCGATACCGGCCGCCGGCGCAGCGAGTGGAACGGACCAATGAACGGACGAACGGGCGAACGACGAACGGGTGGCGCCCTTGCAGGCGGGACGGCGCCTCGAGAGCCGCCCACCGGCGGGGCTGTCGAGGTGGCGGGCGCCGGCGCGGTGGTCATCCCGGCAGGGTCGAGATCGGCCCTCCTCGTCGCTCTGGTGCGGAGAGTTTCGTCTCCGAAATCACATTTTCGGTGTCAGCGCTGGTCACGGGCCCCTCGTCGCACATGGCCGACGTCGGGTGGCCGTAGGGTTCCCTCGATGCGCGTGGTGGGCTACGTGCGGGTGTCAACCGATCGCCAGGTCGAAGACGGGGCGGGCCTCGAGGTCCAATGGCGGGCCGTGCGCGCCTGGTGTCGAGCGCACGGACACCGGCTGGTGGCCCTGGTGGCCGACGAGGGGGTGAGCGGCACGCTGGCCGACCGGCCGGCCCTCGCCGAGGCCCTCGCCCTGCTACGAGAAGGGACGGCCCGCGGTCTGGTCGTGCATCGTCTGGACCGCCTCGCCCGCGACCTCATCGTCCAGGAGCAGCTGCTGGCTGAGCTGTGGCGCATGGACACCACCGTCTCCTCGACGTCGTCCGCGCAGGACGCGTACCTGAGCGACGACCCGGCCGACCCGTCCCGCCGGCTGATCCGACAGGTCCTGGGCGCGGTGTCCGACTACGAACGGGCGATGGTACGGCTACGCTCGCCACGGGGCGCCGGCACAAGGCCGACGCCGGCGGCTACGCCTATGGAGCGCCGCCGTTCGGCTATCGATCTAAGGGCGGTCGTCTGGTGCCCCGGCTCGAGGAGCAGCCGGCGCTGGCCCTCATCACCCAGATGCGCCAGGCACATCTCGCCGCCGGCGAGACGAGCGTGCGCGTGATCGCCGCCGCGCTGACGGCAGCTGGCCATCGTCCGCAGCGGGGCCAGGCGTGGCACCCGGGTGTGGTCGCCCGGATAGCGAGCCTCCCTGCCGTAGCCCTGGCGCGATAATATTTTATTCTGGGTTGACAACTTCTTGTCCCCTAGGTTAGAGTTCTATCGTGCACACCAAGGAGGTGATGCCGAAGGCAAGGAGATAACGACATGGTTAAGACGGAAGATGCAGGGCTGACCAAGATCGATGTCACCGGCGTGACTGGCGTAACGCAGGCCGACCGCTTCCTGGCTACCCGGTACACGCAGGGCGGACGGATCGTCTACAGCGTCGACGTGCCGCTCGACCTAATCCCCCAGATCATTCCGGTTCCGGATCCCACCCGGCCGACGCCAGGCAATCGCCGAGTGAACGAGCGCCACGCCAAGGACTTTGGTAGCTACGTGACCAACACGCCTGAGTGGGTAGCTCCGCCGCTCCTGATCCGTGACCCAGACGTCTGCCAATTTGACAAGCAGCTCGAGGTGGGCGGGATGGAGATCGGCATCCTCAGCATCCCGAGGACAGCTTCAGCTCGGGCCGCCATCAAGATCATCGACGGCCAGCACCGTGTACTTGGGCTCGACATCGCCATCCGCGACCTGGACGTGAAGATCGCCGACAGCATGGAGCAGATCGCCCGAAGCGGCGAGACCGAGGCGTTGATGGCCCAGCTCAAGGAACTTCAGACGAAACGATCACGCTTCGCGACGGAGTCAATGACGCTCACCATCTACCGGGAGACGCAGCCCCAGCGTTACGAGCAGATGTTCTTCGACGTCGCCGACAACGCCCTTGGGATCAACCAGGCGGTCAAGGTCCGCTTCGACAGCCGGAAGGTCGTCAACCGCACCATCGACGAGGTGGCGAAGCATGCCCTGCTCCGGGGCCGTGTGGACATGGAGCAGGACCGGGTGACGAAGGCGAACCCCAACCTGCTCGGGGCGAAGCACGTGGCCGACATCGTTCGTACCGTAAAGGTCGGCATCGCAGGCCGTGTTGGCAAGCGCCTCGAGGACGAACTCGACGAGGGAGCGTTGGTCGAGGAGACGAACACGTTCCTGGACGCTCTCGTCGACGGCTTCCCTGATCTCGCCCGCGTGGCGGACGGTGACGTCTCACCGGAGCAGCTGCGGTCGTCCAGCCTCCTCGGGTCGATCACGATGTTGCGGGTGCTCGCAGGCGTGTATCACGACCTCCGGGCCAGTGGAGTGGAGGTCGACGACATCACCGACTTCTTCATGAAGCTGAGCAGGCACACGGGTGGCCCCGTTCGCACGGGCGACATCTGGTTCACGACCGATGCCAAACAGGACTTCACCGAGGGGGCCTACGGGCCGAATGCCCGGCGCCAGAACCTCGCTCACCTCGTCGACGTGATCGTGGCGTGGTACGAGACCCCGCCCGTCGGCCTGTAGTCCATCGCGTGGCCAGCTTTAAGGAGATGGGGGCCGTTCAATGGCTCCCCATCTCCTGGCCCGTCGACCGCAGCGTCGCCCGGCTGGACACTCCCCGCACCCACCCGGCGCGTCGCGGCTCCGTACCGGCTCCGTCCTCCTCCGCCGCGCACGCCCGGCACACCCACCGAACTCGTCGATCGCCAAGCTGTCGCGAGGTCGACGCCGGCGCCGGCCTCGAGGTCCAACGGCCAAGGCAGTGCGGGGATGGTGCCGAACCGAGGGCCTACCGCGTCGGTGCGGCTGCTGGCCGACGAGGGCGTGAGCGGGACCCTGAGCGGGACCCTGGTAGTGGTGCTGGCGTTGGTTTCTGTCCACTTGCTATCGGAAGGCCCACTCCCGCGCCTACTCGCTTGGGAACAGCGCCCGGACTTGCTCCGGCGTTCTCGTCCCGTGGACGGCGAGTCTGCCCGTCGCCACCCCAAGGGCGCGCTCGCGTTCACTGAGCGCCTGGATGATCTCTGGGCAGGCGAGATACGGCCCGCTTATGTAGGCGGAGCGATCGGACATCGCCAGGCACGAGCCGACGGCTTCAAGGGTCGCGCCCACCTGGCACCGTCCTCGTCCATTCATCGAACGTTGCTGCTGGTACGCCAGACGGCCGGGAGGCAGAAGCAAGGGCAAGGAAGTCGGCGGCCAGGAGCTGCCACTCCGCTGATCGCTCGGGGAGATCCCTCCCCTGCGTCGGCTTGTCGCCGAGGGCTGCTTCTCCGTGAACCAGGTGGGCGAGCTGATCAACGACACGGTCCACCGCTTGGTGATCGAGGGATTCCTCTGCGCCGAGACGGGTGGTTGTGGCCGTTGGTGAAGAGGACGTGCTGTTGGTGCCGCCGCACGCGGGGAGGAGGATGAGGGGCGCCGTTGCGACGGCAAACAGCCACCTTCTCGGCATTCTGTTGTTGAAGCGGGGCATGGAAGCGGCCGCCGCGGCTCGAGGAGGGGGGAACGGCGCCGGAGCGGGCACTTCGCCCGCACCCTCCACCCATGACGACCCCCCGGCGGGGCTGTACGGGCCTCCTGCGGGGCGATCTCTCGGCATCAATGCCGGCTCCGGGCTGACCAGTCGGTCTGTGCGCCGCACAGACGCCACCACGTCTCGCCGGTCCCGGGCCCGGCGCCGCAGGTCGGCCCAGGCCCGCCGGCGCTCGCGGTGCGGCCACTGGCACACATCGAACGGGGCTCGGCGCATGAAGCAGGAGCTCCCGGCGTCGCTTTGGCACGCCGGACAGGGGACGGAGTACGGCCCCACCTCGGGAGCGGTCACCTCTCGTCGACCCCCAGGGCCTCGCCCAGGGCGTCGACGATCACCCGGCTCTTGGACCGCCCGGAGCGCTTCGCCTCCGCGTAGACGGCCTCGAGGACCGCACGCGGGCAGTGGAAGGTCACCCGCTAGTGGGTTTCCTCCCACGTCGCCCGCTCGGGCGCCGCCACGCGCCCCACCGGCGTTGCCTTCGCCGCCTTGGACGCCCTGGCCATGGCTCCACCTCCGGTCCCACGTGTACCGGACACGGTAGACCCACGGTCACCGCGCCCGGTACAGGAACGGGGCGAGCGGGTCGCCGGCGTGCAGATGCCGAGGATGCGGTCGACCAGCTGCTGGTAGGCGGCGTGGGTCGCCTCGTCGAGGACGACTCTGCCGGCGTCGTCTGGGAGCACCGCAGCGATCCGGCTCACGGTCTCGTCCCACCGCAGCCAGAGCAGGCCGTGGAGGCGGGCGGCCTCGGCCACCAGGTCCTCGGGCTTCCGCCGCTCCACCTCGGCCCACCCCCACACGGCGTCGGCCACGAGCTCGTCGGCTCCCAACCCCCACGCCGCCCCGAGGCCTGGACGGCCAGGCCGAGCTCCACCAGGTCGGCCCGGGCCATCTTCGCCCACGCCACCGGCACCAGCTCGTAGCGGCCGTCGGGCGCCACCGGTTGCGCCGGCTCGCCGGCCCCCGCCTCCCGGACCGCTCGGCCGACGCGCTCCACCGCGTCGCGGGCCCGCTCGCTGGCGAGCCCGCCCGCCCGCTCACGCTCCGGCTCGTCTCGCTCCCACGCGGAGATGAGCCCGAGCAGCTCGTCCAGGCGGCCCGGCGCCGCTTGGACCTCTCCGTCCGTGTCGGGGATGGGGACGCGGCGCCGCCGGCGTCCTACGCGGCGGCCACCGGCAGGCCGGCCCGCACGGCCACCCCGGTGCAGGCCTCGAGCAGGGCGGGCAGGAACCGGTCGGGGTCGGTGACGCACACGCCGTGGTCGCCCTCCACCTCGAACACCGCGGCCTCCGGGATGGCGTCGGCCAACCGGCGCTGCCGGTGCGGGCTCACCACCTGGTCGAGGGCGGTGACGACCACCGCCGCCGGGACGTCCATGTCGCCGAGCCACGGCTCGGAGGAGAAGCGCCCGATGGCCCATCCCGCCTCCAGCACGGCGGCGTGGTCGGCCCGCTGCATCTCCTCCAGGCCCCAGTCGGCGAGGGCGGCGCCCTGGAGGCGGCGGCGGATGAGGTTGTCGGCCACCTGGCGGCGCACCTGCGAGGGCGTGAACCGGGCGGCCAGCGACAGCCCGAGGAGCGTCGAGAAGTACAGCCGCGACCGGGCGGTGGTGCCGCCGAAGCTGGCGGCGGTGGCGGCCAGCACCATGCCGGCCACCAGGCGGGGGTGGCGCCGCCACAGGAGCTGGGCCACCGCGCCCCCCATCGAGTAGCCGACCGGGATCACCCGCTCCAGTCCGAGCTCGTCGGCCAGGGCGGCGGCATCGTCGGCGCAGTCCTCCAGCCGGAACGGCCGCCACGAGCGGATCCCCTGCCCGTGGCCCCGGTGGTCGAGGGCCACCACCCGGAACCGCTCGGCCAGCGGGCCGTAGGCGAGGAACCAGTTGAGGTCGGCCGTCACCGTCCACCCGTGCAGGAGCAGCAGCGTGGGGGCGCCCTCGGGCCCGGGGGCGTCGCGCACGAACGTCTGCCCCCGCCCGGGCAGGAGCACCGCCCGTGCGGGCGGCAGGGCGAAGGGCGGGGGAGCGCCGGCCATGAGGGCGACGCTAGGCCAGGATGGGCGGTGCGCCGGACGCTCGCCCTCCTGGCCCTCGCCGTCGTGCCCGTCGCGGCCGCCGGCCCCGCGCTCGGGGCCAGGGGCATGCACGAGGCACTGCAGCTGTGACCGCCGGGGGGAGCGTCAGGCGACCTCGACGATCTCCACCTTGAGCGAGCCACTGGGCGCCGCGTACTCCACCACGTCGCCGGCTCGGTGCCCGAGGAGGGCCTGGCCGAGGGGGGACCCCGGCGACACGATGGACACGCCCTCGACGCGCTCCTCGATGGAGCCGATGAGGTAGCGCTCGACGTCGTCGTCGCCCTCGTAGCGCAGGGACACCACGGAGCCGGCGGCGACGGCGCCGCCGGGCGCGGCAGCCTCCTCCACGATGGTGGCCTGGGCCAGGAGGCGCTCGATGTGGCGGATGCGGGCCTCCATCTTCCCCTGGGCGTCCTTGGCCGCGTGGTAGTCGCCGTTCTCGGACAGGTCGCCGAGCGCTCTGGCCGCCTCGATGGCCCGGGCGATCTCGACCCGCCCCCTCGTCGTGAGGTCCTCCAGCTCGTGCCGCAGGCGCTCGTGGGCGTCCCGGGACAGGTGCGTCTCGGCCATGGGGCGCGAGGCTACCCGCACGAGCACCCGTAACCCTCCGGGCCCCCCACGGCGATAGCACGGGTGGGGCGACGGCTCGCCCCGCGAGTCACCGTGTCCCTCGGCCCCTCGTTCCCCCAGGTGCTGGCCGCCGCCCAGGCGAACGCCGGGTGGGCGTTGACGCGCCTGTACGAGTCCCTGGCGCCGGCGGTGGCGGGGTACGCCCGGGCCCAGGGGGCCGAGGACCCCGAGGCGCTGACCAGCGACGTGTTCCTCGGGGCCTTCCACCGCCTGCGGTCTTTCACGGGCGACGAGTCGCAGTGGCGCCGCTTCGTGTTCACCATCGCCCACCACCGGATGGTGGACGAGCGCCGCGCCCGGGCCCGCCGGCCACGCACGGAGCCGCTCGGGCCCGCGGC
>JALYMX010000152.1 GCA_030773495.1 Actinomycetota bacterium
GGCGGAGGGCCCGCCCGCCGACGTGCTCCCCCTGTCGTCGCCCGCTCGGCGCCGGCGCCGGCCGCCCACGTGGGCCCTCAGCCTGGCGGCGGCGGTGCTGGCTGTGCTGGTCGCCGTACCACTCCTCCTCGCCGGCCGCGACGGCCCTCGGGGGAGCGACCAGCTGGCGGGCCGGGCGGCCCCCCCGCGTACCGAGGCCGCCGAGGCGGACGAGTCGCCGCTGGCGGTGGGACCCGACCTGGGAGACCAGTCCGACCCGAGCGCGCTCCGGCAGGTGCTCGCCAACGCGCTCGCCACCACACCGAGCGGTGCCGCGCTGGCCAGGCCCGCTCCCCCGCCCGGCGGGACCACCGACGCGGCAACGGAGGCGGCCGCCCCTTCTCGCGCGACCAACCCGTCCGGGTCGCCCGCCGCCGGGGACGACGCCGAGGTGATCTCGAGATGCGCCCGCTCGCTGCGGTCGTCGTCGGGCGCCCGCCTCGGGCCGCTGGTGTACGCGGCGACGCTGCGCTGGCAAGACACCCCCGCGGTGGTCCTCGCCTATCGCGTCCCCGGCGAGGAGAACGGCCGGCTCGCCCACCAGGTCTTCGTCATGGCGCGCGAGGACTGCCGCGTGCTCGTCTTCCAGGGGCTTTGACCGAGGCGGCGGCGGCGGCGGCGCCGAAGGCCACGCCGACCCAGCCGAGCGCGGGCACGAACGACCAGTCGTTCCCGGAGGAGATCCACGCCGCGCCGATCATCCCGGCCGCCGCCAGGACGGCACTGGCCACGGCGGTCCGGCCGTCGCGCCGGCCTCCGACGGCGACGACGACCTCGGCGAGGACGAGGCCGAACAGGGCACCCGCGATCAGGGGGGTGGCACCGTCCAGCTCGTACTCACCGAGCAGGAGGGCGCCCAGCGCGGCGATCGCCGAACCCGCGGCGACAGCGGCGAGGTCGCGCACGGCCGCCAAGGGTAGTGTGCCGTCTGTGGCCCGGCCCGGACAGCCTCCCGACGCGGCGCGGGACGGACAGGACTGGACGGTGCGCGCCGCCGACGGCATCGAGCGGGTCGTCACCGGTATCCGCGATAAGACCACCGTCCCTCTCACCACCGTGGCCCGGGCCCTGGTGTTCGGGCTCCTCGCCGCCGTGATGGGAACGGCGACGCTGGTGCTCGTGGCCATCGGGTTCGTTCGATTGGTCGACAACTACCTTCCCGGCGACGTGTGGGCCGCCCACCTCCTCGTCGGGGGAATCTTCACGCTGGGCGGAGGGTTCTTGCTGCGGAAGGCGACCACCCGGGTCAACGCCGGGGGGAGGGGGAGTGCGTGAGCGAGGTCCGGGACGTCGTCGTCATCGGGTCCGGCCCTGCAGGGCTGACCGCGGCGATCTACACGGCGAGGGCCAACCTCAAGCCGCTGGTCGTCGAGGGGGAGCCCTCCTCCACCACCGACCAGCCCGGGGGCCAGCTCATGCTCACCACCGACGTCGAGAACTACCCCGGGTTCGTGAACGGCGTCCAAGGCCCCGAGCTGATGGCCAACTTCCGGGCCCAGGCGGCCCGGTTCGGCGCCGAGTTCCGTACCGCCAAGGTGACCAGTGTCGACTTCTCTGCCCGACCACTGGTGCTGCGCATGGGCGACGAGGAGCTGCGGGCCCGCACCGTCATCGTGTCCACGGGCGCCCGCGCCCTCATGCTCGACCTGCCCAACGAGCAGCGCCTCCTCGGGTACGGCGTGTCCACCTGCGCCACGTGCGACGGCTTCTTCTTCACGGGCCGGGAGATCGCCGTGGTCGGTGGCGGCGATTCCGCCATGGAGGAGGCGACCTTCCTCACCAAGTTCGCCTCGAAGGTCACGGTCATCCACCGCCGCAAGCAGCTGCGGGCGTCGAAGATCATGCAGGACCGGGCCTTCCGCAACGACAAGATCGAGTTCTTGTGGGACAGCGTCGTGATCGACGTGCTGGGTGACAGCACCGTGTCGGGTGTCAGGATCCGCAACGTGGTGAACGGCGAGGAGTGGGTACTGCCCGTCGAGGGGCTGTTCGTGGCCATCGGGCATGTTCCGAACACGGCCCTGTTCGCCGGCCAGCTCGACATGGACGCCAACGGCTACCTCCTCACCCAGCCCGGCTCCACCCGCACCAACGTCGAGGGCGTGTTCGCCAGTGGCGACGTGCAGGACTCGGTGTACCGCCAGGCGATCACGGCCGCTGGTTCGGGGTGCATGGCGGCCATCGACGCCGAGCGCTGGCTCGAGGCCCAGCACGACACGCCCCCCGACTTCGCCCCGACGCCACGAGAGTGGTGACGGGGGTCACCGAACGCACACGTAGGAGAGCAACGACTGTGTCCACCAACATCGCACATCTGACCGACGCCACCTTCGACGAGGAGATCACCGGCGCCTCCGAGCCCGTGCTGGTCGACTTCTGGGCCGAGTGGTGCGGGCCGTGCCACATGATCGCCCCCGTCCTCGACGAGATCGCCGCCGAGAACGCCGGCAAGCTCCGCGTGGTCAAGGTCAACGTGGACGAGAACGCCGCGGTCGCCCGCCGCTTCGAGGTGATGAGCATCCCCACCCTCATCCTGTTCAAGGACGGCGTCCCCAAGGTGCGTGTGGTGGGGGCCAAGGGCAAGGGGCAGCTGCTCCAGGAGCTGCAGGCATTCCTCTAGCTGGGCTGCCGCTCCGGCCGGGTGGACGGGGCGACGCGGTCCGCGACCTTCAGCAGCGCCTCACCCGCCTCGGGCACGACACGTCGGGCGACGAGCCCGCCCACTTTGGCGTCGCCACCGATGCCGCCGTTCGGGCCTTCCAGGCGGCGCGGGGCCTCCGCGTCGACGGGGTGTGCGGTCAACAGACCTGGTCCGCCCTGGTGGAGGCGGGGTACCGCCTGGGCGACCGCCTGCTCTACCTGCGCCAGCCGATGCTGCGCGGGGACGACGTGGCCGCGCTCCAGCGGCGCCTCGGTGCCCTGGGGTTCGACGCCGGCCGGGTCGACGGGATCTTCGGCCCGGCCACCGAGCGAGCCCTCGACGAGTTCCAGCGCAACACCGGCCTCACCGTCGACGGCGTGTGCGGCCCGTCGACCGTGGAGACGCTCGAACGATTCGGGCGCCACGGCGGCGAACGCCAGCCGGTGGCCGCCGTCCGGGAGCTGGAGATGCTGCGCCGATCCCCCCGCACCCTGCAGGGGCGACGGGTGGTGTTGGGCGACGGCGGCGGCCTCCACGCCGCGCTCCGGGCCACGGCCCGGGTGCTCACGGAGGCCGGGGCCGAGGTGACCATCGTGGTGCACCCCGACCAGTCGGAACAGGCGGCCGAGGCCAACGCGGCCCGTGGAGACGTGTTCGTCGGCCTGCGTCTCGACCCCGGCAGCGAGGCGTGCGCGTCCGCCCACTACCTCGGCCACCGTTACGAGTCGGCCGGCGGCCGGCGGCTGGCCGAGCTCGTGCAGGCCACGGTGCCGGCGGCCGTCGGCGTCGGCGATGGCGGAGTGCGGGGCATGGCCATCCCCCTCCTCAAGGAGACCCGAATGCCCGCCGTGCTGTGCGAGATCGGCCCTCCGCCCACCGTGGTGGCGCGGACCGCCGAGCTGGCCGATGCCCTCGGCCGCGTCCTCGTCGAGTGGGCGGCAGCTCCCGTCGAGGACGCCTGAAACCGTCCACCTCCACGGCAGGTGCGTCCACAACCTGATGCACAGGTGTGGACGAGGTGTCAGCTCGCCCTATGCGGGAGGCGTAGGCGGTGTCTCCGTCATCGCCCGGTAGATCCGCTCCAGGTCCTCGAGGGTCGAGAACTCGACGGTGACCCGGCCCTTCTTGGCGCCCATCTCGACCTTCACGCGCGTGTCGAGGTGCCGGGACAACAGCTCCTCGAGCTCGAGCAGGCCGGGTGGGCGCAGGCGGCGGGCCGTGGCGGTGCCGGGAGACGACGACGGGCCCGCCCCTTCTCCCAGCTGGTTGCGCGCACGCACGGCGTCCTCGACGGCTCGCACGGACAGGCCCTCGGTGACCGCCCGCTTGGCCAGGGCCTCCTGAAACGCACGGTCGGGCGTGCCGAGCAGGGCGCGAGCGTGGCCCTCGGCGAGCTGGCCCTCGGCGACCAGGCGCTGGATCGCCGGCGGCAACTGGAACAGCCGAAGCGTGTTGGACACGGCCGCCCTGCTCTTCCCCACCCGCGTGGCGAGCTCCTCGTGGGTCAGGTGGAAGTCCTCCAGGAGCTGCTGGTAGGCGGCCGCCTCCTCCAATGGGTTCAGGTCCTCGCGGTGGAGGTTCTCCACCAGCGCCTGCTCGAGGCTGGCGTGGTCGCTGACGTCCTTGACGAGCACGGGGATGGTCTGCAGGCCGGCCCGCTTGGCCGCCCGCCACCGCCGCTCGCCGGCGATCAGCTCGTAGGCGCCCTGCCCAGTCGGGCGCACGAGCACCGGCTGGAGCACGCCCAGCTCGCGCACCGACGCCGTCAGCGACGCGAGGCTCTCCTCGTCGAAGTGACGCCGAGGCTGGAACGAATTGGGAACTACCTGGCTGATGGGGACCTCGAGCAGCGCCGACCCCCGCTCCCCCGTGGCCTCCGTGGGGATCAGGGCGCCCAGCCCCTTACCCAACCCGCTGCGGCGCGCCACCACTCACCTCCTTGGCAAGTTCGCGGTAGGCGATGGCGCCTCGCGACATGGGATCGAACACGATGATGGGCTGCCCGAACGACGGCGCCTCGGACAGCCGGACGGTGCGGGGGACGATGTTGCGGCACACCTTCGGCCCGAAGTGAGCGCGCACCTCGGTGGCCACTTGGTCGGCCAGCTTGGTGCGGGCATCGAACATGGTGAGGATGATCACGCTCACCTCCAGCCGCGAGTTGAGGTTCGCCTGGACGAGGCTCACGTTGCGGAGGAGCTGGCCGAGACCCTCGAGCGCGTAGTACTCGCACTGGATGGGGACGACCACCTCCGACGCAGCCGCCAACCCGTTCACGGTGATGAGCCCGAGCGACGGCGGGCAATCGATGAGCACGAAGTCGAAGTCGTCGAGCACCGGGTCGAGGGCGCGACGGAGCTTGAGCTCCCGGCTGAACGCGGGCACGAGCTCGATCTCGGCGCCGGCCAGGTCGATCGTCGCCGGGCACACGAACAGGTTCCGGAGGCTCGTCGGCTCGACGCAGTCCTCCATCGCCACGTCGTGCATCATCACGTCGTAGACGGAGTTCTCGAGGTTGCGGGGGTTGACCCCCAACCCCGTCGTGGCATTGCCCTGCGGGTCGAGGTCGACCACCAGGACCCGATAGCCGAGCTCGGCCAGCGCCGCTCCGAGGTTGACCGCCGTCGTGGTCTTCCCCACCCCGCCCTTCTGGTTGGCGATCGCCAGGACACGCGGGAGCGGCCGGACGAAGCCGACGTCACCCGCCGCTACCGGAGCACCGCCAGCGAGGATTGCGTCACCCCCGGCGGCATGATCTGTGATCGGGGACACGACGGCCTCGAGCGGCACCGTCGGTGGTGCATCTGCCAGTGACGCTGGAGCGGAAGCAGCCTCATTGCCTGGACCGCGCCGAGGTGGCGTCGCGGCAGGGCCAGCCTCGTCGTGCGACGACCGGTGCGACTCCACCAGCGGCGCCGGCGCGTCGCCCATCCTTTCAGAGGCGACCGCGCCTTGGTCTGCGCCGAGCGCGGCCGGCGAAGGGGTGGCGTCGGCCGCAGGATCGCCGTCGGTGGCGTTCTGCCGGCCCGGGTCGCCCGGTGTGGCGGTGGCCGCTGGATCGCCGTCGCCCGGTGCGGCGTCGGTCCTTCCGCCGGCACCCTCACCGGCGTCGACCGGACGCCCCTCATGCACGTCCTCCGGTTGACCCTGGCGGAGCCGTTCGAAGATGGCCCGACCGCGCTCCTGCAGGACGTCCTTGTCGGTCACCGCGCAACTCTGCCGCTGCAGGTCGCAACCGTCAAGCACCGTTTCACGTGGAACCCACGGGAGCGCTCCCGCCCGTGTTCTGGCCCGGTCGGCACAACGGTCGTGCCGTTCATGTCGACGCGGCGGGAGACTCGGTCGTCGGTGTCTATCCCAACGGGGCGGGCAGACGCGGTCAGATGCTTCACCCTGGGCGATGTTCATCTCCCGGGCGCCCGCATCTGGACGACCTGATGGACCGAACGCGCCACGCCCCGCTGTTTCACGTGAATCGGCGGCCAGCGAACCCGTACACGTCAGAACAGCGGTCGCTTGGCGGGCACGCCACGGCGCCGCGGGAACCGCTCGGGGCACGGCGCCACCTGCCGGAGCACTTGCACGGTTCCCCCCTCGCCAGTCGACCGCACCAACGGGACCAACCCGAGCGCGGCCAAGCTGTCCTCGGGCCAGCGCTCAATCGTCACCTCCGGCGGCTCGGACACGATGAGGTGCCCGCCCACCCGCAGCAGCGGCCCCGCGCACTCCGCCGTCACGCCCGGCGGACCAAAGCTGCGAGCCACGACGGCGTCAGCCAGTGCCCGAAACGCCGGATCGCGACCTACCTCCTCTGCCCGGGAAGCAATGACGCGCACTCGAGATCTCAGCCCAAGCCGCGCCACCGCCTCCTCGAGGAACGAAGCTCGCCGCTCACCGGCCTCGACAAGGCACAGTTCGGCGTCTGTCCACATGTGTGCCAGGACCAGCCCGGGCACTCCGCCGCCACTCCCCAGGTCGACCACGTGACCGGGTGGCCCGACCGGAACGGCCCGCGCGAACTCCTGGGCGTGCACGATGTGCCGGTCGACGGGGCCCGGCCCCAAGAAGCCGAGCGCCCTGGCGTCGGAGAGGACGTCCCGGACGGTCACCAACCGGGCACGACGGTCCTACGCCGGGGAGATGACGACCCGGCGCCGGGGCTCCTCCCCCTCGGAAGAGGTGGTCACGCCCTCCAGCTCGTTCACCGTGTCGTGCACCACCTTGCGATCCGCCGGATGCATGGGCTCAAGGGCCTTGCTCACCCCCGACGACCGCACCTGTGCGGCGATCTCGCGGGTGAAGCGCTCCAGTGCCGCCTTGCGCTTCTGGCGGTACCCCGCCACGTCGACCACGATGCGGCCGTTGCGGCCTCCCGTCCGGCGCTGGACCACCGTCCGGGTGATCTCTTGGATGGCCTGCAGCGTGCCCCCCTGCGGACCGATCAGCAGACCGAGACCATCTCCGCTCACCGAGACTTCGAAGGTGTCGTCACCCGCGTCGTGCGTCTGCACGCCCGCGGCGACGCCGAAGGCGTCAAGGAGTCCGACGAGGAAGTCCCGGGCGACCTCGGCCTGCACGAACAGGGGCACGTCCTGGTCCATCTTCGCTCCTTCGAGGTGGGGGAGAGACGGCTCGGCGCCGGGAGCGTCGCTCTCGGTGTCCGGGGTGGGTGCAGGCGTGGGCGCGACACGGGGTGCAGCCGCTTCGTCCCAACCGGCGCCCGCCGCGCCGGCGGCATCCGACAGGCCAGACCCCTTGGTGCGCCGGCGGCGGTCACGGCGGTCCTCTTTTGGTCGCAGTCGATTGGGCCGCACTCGCGCTCGGACCCGTGCCTCCGCGCGCAGACGCCCGAACAGCCCCATCCGGGGCTCTTCGAGGACCTCGAACTCAGCGTCCTGCTCGTCCACACCGAGTTGATCGAGGGCGGCGTCCTTCGCCTCTTCGACCGTGCGCCCTGTGGTCTCCACCCACTCCACGCGCCGCTTACCGGCCCTTCTTGCTGCGCCGCTTCTGCGAAGGGCGGGACGAACCACGACCATTGCGTCCACTTTTCGGCGGCGCCGGCCGCACCGGCTTCGCGGGCCGCGCCGGCCCGGACTTCACCGGCTTCGCCCCGTCCTTGCCGGACTTGGCAGGCTTCCCGCGTTCGACCTTCACCGGCTTCGCCCCGTCCTTGCCGGACTTGGCAGGCTTCCCGCGTTCGACCTTCACCGCCTTCGCCCCGTCCTTGCCGGACTTGGCAGGCTTCCCGCGTTCGACCTCCACCGCCTTTGCCTCGATCTCCTGGGCGTGCTTCTTGGCGTGAGCGACCAGCGTGGGGTCGAACCGATACATGGCGCCGGTCTGGGCGATCCGGAACAGCGCCGAGACAAGGAAGTACACGTTGACGCCGGCGGGGATGCTCAGCGAGATGAAGCCGAAGAACACCGGCAGCACCTTCAGCACCATCTGCTGCTGTGGTGTCTGCGACGTCCGCGACGTGCGAGCCATGCTCTGGCGCGACTGGTAGTACTGCGTGACGACCACGAGGGCCACGATGATGAAGTAGGGCAGCGCCGTGGCGAACGAACCGTGAGAGTCGGTGGCCCGCCGGGCCAGGTCGACGCCGAACGACGTCATCTCGCCGCCGGACGCCCGCAGGGCCTGGTAGAGCTCGGTGCTCTTGTCCAGGTACTTCGGGTCGAACCCCCCGCCTTCGGCGGTGCGCGTGAGGCCCTGGATCACCTGGTACATGACGAAGAACACCGGCAACTGCAAGAGCATGGGCAGGCACCCAGCGACCGGGTTCACCTTGTGCTCCTTGTACAGCGCCATCATCTCTTCGTTGAGCTTCTGGCGGTCGCCCTTGTGCTTCTGCTGCAGCCGCTTCATCTCGGGCTGCAGCTTCTGCATCGAGAGCATCGAGCGCGTGCTCTTCAGGGTGAGCGGCGACAACACCAGCATCACGGTGAGCGTGAGCAGGGCGATGGCGACCGCGTAGTTGGGGATGACCGAGTAGAAGAAGGCCAGCAGGCCTGCCAGGAGCTGGAACATCAGCGCGCCCGCGCCGGCACGGGGTCGGGTCCGAGTCCGCCCCAAGGATGGCAACGCCCGAGACGGCGCAGCGTGAGCCACGATCCCCGCACGGCGCCATGGAGCGCCAACGCCTCGAGGGCGTACGAGGAGCACGTCGGCTCGTAGCGGCACGGCGAGGGGCGCCCGGCGCGCAGCAGTTGGTACAGGCGCACCGGCACGGCAAGGATCTGAGCCGCCGGGCTCACTGTCGCGCCCCCCCCGACGCCGCTTCCACAGCTCCCGACACCATCGCCCTCAACACTCCGAACGGGACGTCCACCGCATCCGGCGCGGCTCCGACCAGGTAGGCGCCCGGCCTCAGGCCGAGCTCGGTGACGACGGCGCGCAACCGGCGCCGGAGCCGATTGCGGACGACGGCGCCCCCCACCCCGCGGCCGACTGCGTAGGCCACGCGCGGCGGATCGGCGTCGCTGCCGGGAACGAAGGTTACCGTCACCGCCCCGCTCCGGCCCCGTCGGCGGGAACGCCGAAGGGCCACGAAGGTGGAGCGGTCGCGGATGCGCCAGATCAGGCGGACAGGCGCTTGCGTCCCTTCAGACGACGAGCTTTGAGGATCGCCCGGCCGGCCCGCGTGGACATGCGGTGGCGAAACCCGTGGTTCTTGGCTCGCTTGCGGACGTTCGGCTGGTATGTGCGTTTCACCCATTGGCTCCTGGGGACGGGGAAGGGCCCGACCAGGGGGCCACGCTAGAGGGAACGCCCGCAGATGACAACATCAGCAGGCCGGCGGGGCTGGTCACCGCCGATTCCGCGCTGGCTCTCGCACCCCGCCCAGGGGCGGTGCTACCGTCCCGATCCTGACCTGCGGACCCGACGCCTCCACTTCCCCGGGGGCCCAACGGCAGGTGGTTCGAAGAAGGCGCCGATGGCGCCTTCTTCCGTTATTCACAGGTGTGGATGATGTTGTGGACACCTAGCGGGTGGGGAAGGGCGAGACGCCGGTGACAGACGCAGAGCGGCTGTGGGTTCTCTGCGCCGAAGCGCTCCGGCCCGCCGTCTCCCCTGCTGCGTGGCGCATGTGGTTCGCGCCGGTGCAGCCGTCGTGGGCTGACCAGCATCGCCTGGTGCTCACCGTGCCGAGCGCGCTGGCCAAGGAACGCCTCACCACGGTGTACCTCGACGCCATCACCGAGGCCGTGACCGAGGTGACCGGCAATCCGGTGACCATCGACTTCGTCGTCGGCTCCACCGCGACGTCCGTCGGCGACCAGTGTCCCGCCCCGGCCCCGGCCCCGGCCCTCGCCGACCAACCCGTCGTCGGGCCGGCGCCCGCCGAGGCGCCCGCCGGGCGCGAGCGCGGACCCCTCCAGGCCCACTTCACCTTCGACGCCTTCGTCACCGCCGATTCCAACCGCTTCGCCCACGCCGCGGCCACCGTGGTGGCCGAGACGCCGGGGCTGGCCTACAACCCGCTGGTCATCTACGGCGACAGCGGCCTCGGCAAGACCCACCTGCTCCACGCCATCGGCAACTACGTCATCCAGCACTTCCCGAACTACCGGGTGCGCTACGCGCCCACCGAATCGTGCATGAACGAGTTCGTCGATGCCATCCGGTCGAAGACGACGCTCGACTTCAAGCGCCGCTACCGGGAGTGCGACGTGTTGTTGATGGACGACTTCCAGTTCATCATGAACAGCGACCGCCTCGGCGAAGAGTTCTTCTACACCTTCAACGAGCTTCAGGAGGCGTCCAAGCAGATCGTCATCGTCTCCGACCGGCCGCCGACAGCCATGGGCTCCCTCGAGGACCGGTTCCGCAGCCGCCTGTTGTCGGGCCTGGTGACGAACGTCCAGCCCCCCGACCTCGAGACGCGCCTGGCCATCCTGCGCAAGAAGGCGGAGCGCCAGTCGTCCACCGTCCCCGACGAGGTGCTCGACCTCATCGCCAACAACATCCGCGACAACATCCGAGAGCTGGAGGGCGCGCTCATCCGGGTGACCGCGTTCGCCCGGCACAACGACGAGCCACTCACCCTCGGACTGGCCGAGAAGGTGCTGTCCGACGTGCTGGGCGACGGACGGGCCCGCCGAATCACGCCGCAGGGCATCCTCGAGGCCACTGCCGAGCAATACGGCTTCACGGTCGCCGACCTGCAAGGCCCGAGCCGGCGACGGCCGCTCGTCACCGCCCGGCAGATCGCCATGTACGTGATGCGCAATCAGACGGACTACAGCTTCCCGATGATCGCCAGGGAGTTCGGTGGCCGCGACCACACCACGGTCATCCACGCCGTCCAGAAGATCGAGGCCCTCATGCAGGAACGCCGCGCCATCTACGAGCAGGTGAACCAGCTCATCCGCCGCCTCACGGAGCGGTGAACCGCCTGTGTCGGGACGATGTCATTTCGGTGGACGTCTCGGTGGATGGCGCCGTCGTCGTCCACCGTCGCACCGGTTGGTGTCCCTCGGGCGTGGGAACCTGGGGACGACCGGGCGCGGACCGAAACCGCCCGCCACCTCGGGCTGCGCCTTGTTTTCCCCAATCCACAGGCCCTACTAACGCTTCTTCCGAAGTTCTTGAAAGAAAGGCAGTTGCTTGAAGCTGCGCAGTGAACGTGACGTCCTCCTCGAGGCGCTGAGCACCGCCGGGCGGGCAGTGACGAACCGCGGTGGCGCCCTGCCGGTGCTGTCGGGCGTCAGGCTCGAGGTGACCGGCGACGCCCTGCGGGTGGCCGGCTCCGATCTCGACCTCACGATGCAGGTCGAGCTCACCGTGGCGGGCCACGGTGACGGCGTGTGCGTCATCCCGGCCCGTCTGGCTGCCGACATCGTTCGGGCCCTCGACGCCGGCGCCGTGACGGTGGAGGCGGCCGACGAAGAGGTGCGCATCACGTCCGGACGCTCGCAGTTCGCGGTGCGCATGCTGTCCGCCGGCGACTTCCCCCGGCTGCCCTTCGCCGGCCGGAACGGCGCCGCCGGGGAAGCGGTCAACCTGGCCGGCGCCGAGTTCGCCGAGGCGCTGCGCCAGGTGGTGCGGGCGGCGTCCGCCGACGACGCCCGGCCCATCCTCACCGGCGTCCTCATGGCCGCCGAGGCCTCGGGGCTGCGCCTGGTCGCCACCGATTCCTACCGGCTGGCCGTTCGCGACCTGCCCGGGACCTCGGTGCTCGGCGAGGGCCAGAGCGTGCTCGTGCCCTCGAAGGCGCTGTCGGAGCTCCAGCGGTTGTTGTCAGCCGACCAGGAGGTCGTCCTGCGCCTGGGCGAGCACGACGCCACCTTCGAGGTGGGCGCCGTGCGCCTCACCACGCGCTTGATCGAGGGGGACTTCCCGAACTACCGCCAGCTCATCCCCTCGTCCTACCCCAACCGCCTGGTGGTGGCCAAGGACGCCCTGGTCGACGCCGTGCGGCGGGTGAAGCTGTTGGTGCGCGACGCCACCACGCCACTGCGCATGAGCCTGCGGTCCGACGTGATCGGCCTCAGCGTGGTGAGCACCGAGGTGGGCCAGGCCAGCGAGGAGGTCGACGCCAAGTACGAGGGCGCCGAGATGACGGTGGCGTTCAACCCGTCGTACCTCATCGACGGCGTGGAGGCGATCGCCGGCGACGAGGTGCTGCTCGAGACCATGGACGCCCTGCGCCCCGCGGTCATCCGCGCCGTGGACGGCGAGGGGTACCTCTACCTGTTGATGCCCGTCCGGGTGTCGTAGCCGGTGCGGCTGTCGCGCCTGTGGCTCACCGACTTCCGCAACTACGGGGCGGCCGAGGTCGAGTTGGCACCCCGGGGCCTCACCGTGGTGGTCGGCGGCAACGGCGAGGGCAAGACCAACCTGTTGGAGGCGGTTGCCTACCTGGCCACGCTGGGCTCGTTCCGCGGTGCCCCCTCGGAGGCGCTGGTGCGCACCGGGTGCGCCAGCGCCGTGGTGCGGGCCGAGGGCCGGCGGGGCGACAGGGACCTGCTCGTGGAAGCCGAGATCGCCGCCACCGGCCGCCACCGCCTGCTCGTCAACCGGCGGCCCCTGCAACGAAGCGCCGATCTCCTCGGCGCCGTGCGAGTGAGCCTGTTCTCGCCCGACGACCTCGAGCTGGTCAAGGGCGGTCCGGGAGGCCGCCGCCGCTTCCTCGACGACGCCCTGGTGTCGTTGCACCCGCGGCATGCCGCGGTGCGCAGCGACGTGGAGCGCGTCCTCCGCCAGCGCAATGCGCTGCTGAAGCAGTGCCGGGGCCGTCTCGGGCCCACCGAGGCGGCCACGCTCGACGTGTGGGACGCCAAGTTGGCCGGCGCCGGCGAGGCGTTGGCCGCGGCGCGCGCCGAGCTGGTCGACACCCTCGACTCGGCGGTGGGGAAGGCCTACGACCAGCTGGCGGGGACCGCCGCCGAGGTTGGTGTCGTCTACCAGCGGTCGTGGTCCGGCCCCCTCGGCGAGGCGCTGGCCGCCGCCCGCCCCGACGACGTTCGTCGCGGGCTCACCACCGTCGGTCCGCACCGCGACGAGGTGCGCTTCAGCATCGCCCGCCTTCCCGCCCGCACCCACGCCTCGCAGGGGGAGCAGCGTTGCCTGGCCCTGGCGCTGCGCCTGAGCGTCCACGGCACCGTCACCGAGGCGGTGGGCGAGCCGCCGTTGCTGCTCCTCGACGACGTGTTCTCCGAGCTCGACGCCGAGCGCAGTGCCGCCCTGCTGGCCCACCTCCCCGACGCCCAGGCGCTGGTGACGACGGCCGGGACGCTGCCCCCGGCGGCCCGCCCCGAGCGCACCCTCACCATCCGACGGGGGCGACTGGTGTGACCTGGAGGCCGCTTCCCGATCACACGCCCCCACCTCCCCGTCGAGTCGGCGAGTCGCTCGACCGCCTGGCCCGCTCGCTCGGCGCGCCG
>JALYMX010000153.1 GCA_030773495.1 Actinomycetota bacterium
CTCCTGCTCGGCCCGCGCACCGGGACGCCGGCCGACCTCCTCGCCGTCGGCCTGGGCAACCCGGGGGCGGAGTACGCGGGCACCCGCCACAACGTGGGCGCCGACGTGGTGGCGCTGCTCGCCCAGCGCCACGGCGCCCGCCTGCGCAAGGGCAAGGAGCGGGCGCTAGTGGCCGAGGCCCGCCTCGACGGCCGGCGCCTGGCGCTGGCGTTCCCCCAGACCTACATGAACGAGTCGGGCATGGCCGTGGCCCCGCTCGTCCGCCGCTTCGGCGTGGCCGACGACCTGACCCGGTTGGTGGTCGTCCACGACGAGCTGGACCTGCCGGTGGGGCGGATCCGCGTCAAGGTCGGCGGCGGGTTGGCCGGGCACAACGGGCTCAAGTCGATCGTCGCCCACCTCCGCAGCGACGCCTTCTGCCGGGTGCGCATCGGGATCGGCAAGCCGCCCGGGCGGCGCGAGGGGGTCGACCACGTGCTGCGGGCCCCGGGCAAGGCGGAGCGGACCCAGCTGGCCGTGGCCATCGAGGAGGCGGCCGACGCCGTCGAGGTCATCCTCGCCGACGGGCCGGCGCCGGCCATGAACCGCTTCAACGGCTGACGCGCGCCCCGTCTGGAGTACATGGCGGGCGTTTTCGGCCCCCTATGTACTCCAGAGTGGGGACGTACGCTGGAGCGGTGGGCCTGCACTCGCTCCCGCCGCTCCTGCGCGCCGACCCCGCCGTCACCTCGGTGCTCGGCCGGTCGGCCGCCGTGCTCGCCGTGCCCGAGCCGGCCCGGGCCTTCACCGTGGCCGGCCTGGCCCACCTGAGCGACCGCTCCCCGATCGTGGTCGCCATGCCGACGGCCACCGAAGCCGAGCGCCTGGCCGCCGACGTGCGGGCCTTCCTGGGCTACGACCAGGTCGAGACGTTCCCGGCGTGGGAGACGCTCCCGTTCGAGCGGGTGAGCCCGGCGGTCGAGACCATGGGCCGGCGCCTGCGGGTCATGTGGCGGCTGCGCCGCTCGTCGAAGGGGACGGCGCCGGGCGGGGACCCCGCCGGGGAACCGGCACTGCCCCGCGTGCTCGTCGCCCCGGTGAAGGCCCTCGTGCAGCGCCTCGGGCCCCACGTGGAGGAGGCCGAGCCCGTCGTCGTGCGCCCCGGCGACCGCGTTGACCCCGAGGAGCTGCTGGCCCGACTGGTGGGCGCCGGCTACCGGCGTGAGTACCAGGTGGAGCACCGCGGCGAGGTGGCCGTGCGGGGCTCCATCGTCGACGTGTTCCCCTCCACCGCCGACGTCCCGGTGCGCGTCGACCTGTGGGGCGACGAGGTCGACCGGCTCACCCACTTCTCGGTGGCCGACCAGCGCTCCACGGAGGACGTCGGGTGCGTCGAGATCTTCGGCTGCCGGGAGCTGCTGCCCACCCCCGAGGTGCGCGAGCGGGCGGCCCGCCTCGTGGGCGCCGAGCCGTGGGGGCGGGAGCACTGGGAGCGCCTGGCCGAGGGGCTGATGTTCGACGGGATGGAGTCGTGGCTGCCCTGGCTCACCGAGGGCGAGCACCTCCTCCCCGACCTGATCGGCCCCGACGCCCAGGTGCTGCTGGTGGAGCCCCGTCGGATGCGCGACCGGGCCGCCGAGCTGCTCGACGAGGAGGCCTCGCTGGCCGCCACCCTCGCCGGCACGTGGGGCGCCGGCGAGCGGGAGTTCCCCCGCCTCCACCTGCCCTTCGAGCGGCTGCTGGCCCACACCACGGCGCCGGCCTGGTCGCTCACGGCCACCGCCGAGGGCCCGGCCACGCCGGCCGTGACCGCCTCCGGGTGGGACCCGGTGGTGGGCGACGGGTCCCGCCTGGCCAAGCAGCTCACCGACCTCATCGGCGACGGGTTCCGCGTGCTGGTCGCCGCTGACGGCGAGGGCTCGGCGGCGCGCATCGCCTCCCGCCTCCGCGACGAGGCGGTGGGCGGGGTGGACGTGATCGTCGCCCCCCTCGAGCGGGGCTTCGTGCTGCCCTCGGTGAAGCTGGCCGTGCTGGCCGAGAGCGACGTCACCGGCCGGCGCCGGGCCCACCGCCGGCCCCGGCCCCGGGCCCGGGCCTCGGAGGGGTTCTTCGACGACCTGGCGCCGGGCGACTACGTGGTCCACCACCACCACGGCGTGGCCCGCTACGGCGGGATGGTGAAGCGGACGATGGGGGGCGCCGAGCGCGACTACCTGCTCCTCGAGTACCGAGGCGGCGACCGCCTGTACGTGCCGTCCGACCAGATCGACCTGGTGCGGCCCTACTCCGGGGGCGAGTCGCCCACGCTGCACAAGCTGGGCGGCTCGGACTGGCAGCGCAGCAAGGCCAAGGTGCGCTCGGCCGTCCGTGAGATCGCCCAGGAGCTGATCGTGCTGTACCGGCGCCGCATGGCCAGCACCGGCCACGCCTTCGAGGGCGACACGCCGTGGCAACGGGAGCTGGAGGACGCCTTCGCGTACACCGAGACGCCCGACCAGCTCAAGGCCATCGCCGAGGTGAAGGCCGACATGGAGGAGCCGGCGCCCATGGACCGGCTGGTGTGCGGCGACGTGGGGTTCGGCAAGACCGAGGTGGCCGTGCGGGCGGTGTTCAAGGCCGTCCAGGCCGGCAAGCAGGCCGCCGTGCTGGTGCCCACCACGCTTTTGGCGCAGCAGCACCTGGCCACCTTCTCGGACCGCTTCGCCGGCTACCCGGTGCGGGTGGAGATGCTCTCCCGGTTCCTCACCAACGCCCAGGCCAAGGCCGTCGTCGAGGGCCTGCGCAGCGGCGCCGTCGACGTCGTCATCGGGACCCACCGCCTGCTCGGCGGCGACGTCGCCTTCAAGGACCTGGGCCTGCTGGTGGTGGACGAAGAGCAGCGCTTCGGCGTCACCCACAAGGAGGCCATCAAGAAGCTGCGGGCCGACGTGGACGTGCTCACGCTCACCGCCACCCCCATCCCGCGCACGCTGGAGATGAGCCTCACCGGCATCCGCGACCTCACGCTGCTGAACACCCCGCCGGCCGACCGCCAGCCCATCCTCACCTACGTGGGCGAGTACGACGAGCGGGCGGTGGCCGAGGCGGTGCGGCGGGAGCTGCTCCGGGAGGGCCAGGTGTTCTTCGTGCACAACCGGGTGCACGACATCGAGCACGTGGCCGCCCGCCTGCGCGCCCTGGTGCCCGAGGCCCGGGTGGCGGTGGCCCACGGGCAGATGGACGAGGGCACCCTGGAGCGCACCGTGCTCGACTTCTGGGAGGGCGCCTTCGACGTCTTGGTGTGCACCACGATCATCGAGTCGGGCATCGACATGCCCACCGTGAACACCCTGGTCGTCGACCGGGCCGACCTGCTCGGCCTGGGCCAGCTCCACCAGCTGCGGGGCCGGGTCGGCCGCGCCGGGTCCCGGGCCTACGCCTACCTGTTCTTCCCGCCCGACCGGTCGCTGTCGGAGCAGGCCTACGAGCGGCTGCGCACCATCGGGGAGCACACCGAGCTCGGCTCGGGGTTCAAGATCGCCATGCGCGACCTGCAGATCCGCGGCGCCGGCAACCTGCTCGGCGCCGACCAGACGGGCCACATCGCCGCCGTGGGCTACGACCTGTACGTGCAGCTGGTGAGCGAGGCGGTGGCCGAGCTCAAGGGGGAGACGCCCCGCGAGCCGGCCGAGGTGAAGCTCGACCTCCCCGTGACGGCCAATCTCCCGCCCGACTACGTGGCCCGTGAGGACCTGCGCCTGGAGGCCTACCGGCGGCTGGCCACGGTCACCTCGCAGGCCGAGGTGGACGACATCCGCGCCGAGTGGCTGGACCGCTACGGCCCGCTCCCGCCCACCGCCGAGGCGCTGCTGGCCGTCGGCCGCCTGCGGGCCGAGTGCGTGCGCACGGGCGTCCGGGAGGTGACCGTGGCCCGCGACGTGGCCCGCCTGTCGCCGCTGGCCCTGCGGCCCAGCCAGGCCGTCCGCCTGCGCCGCCTGCACCCGCGCGCCGTCTACAAGGAGGACGCCGCCCAGCTCGTGCTCCCGCTGGCCCGGGGCGCCGACCCCGTCCAGGTCCTCGTCGAGCTGCTCGGCGCCCTCGTCCCCGCCGACTCGCCCCGCGAGGCCCCACGGGTAGCATCGCCGGCGTCGTGAGGAGCAGCGTGGGACACGGGGCCAGGGTGGCGGCGGTGGCCGTCCTCGCCTGGCTGCTGGCCGCCTGTGGCTCGTTCGAGTCGTACGCCGCCGAGGTCAACGGCCGGCGCATCAGCCAGGACGAGCTCAACCGGGAGCTCGAGGCCATCCTCGGCAACGAGCGCTACCTCGAGCAGGTCGACCAGGGTTTCGCCGCCGGCACGGGCGAGCCGGCCAAGGGCGCCGGCAACGGGACGTTCAACAGCGTGTTCGTGGCCGCCGTGCTCGACCGGCGCATCGGCTTCGAGCTGATCCGCCAGGAGGTGCAGCGGCGCGGCATCCGCATCACCCCCGAGCAACGGCGAAGCACCCGCCAGAGCCTCGAGGAGGACTACACCCCGGAGGTCTTCCGCGCCTTCCCCGAGCGCTACCGCGAGGAGCTGGTGCAGGTGTTCGCCGAGGTGGCCGCCCTGCAGGAGGCAATGCGGGGGACGGTCGACGACGCCGCCGTGCGGGAGTTCTACGAGGCCAACCCGGAGCTGTTCGCCCAGACCTGCGTGCGCCACATCCTGGTCGAGTCGGAGGCCAAGGCCGCCGAGCTGAAGACCCGCATCGACACCGGGGCGGACTTTGCCGCGCTGGCCAGGGCCGAGTCGACCGACAACGGCGGAGGCACCGGGGGCAGCGCCGCCCAGGGAGGCGAGCTGGGGTGCGTGACGCCCGGGCAGTTCGTCCCCGAGTTCGAGCAGGCCATGGCCGGGCTGCAGCCCGGGCAGGTCAGCGCCCCCGTGCGGACCCAGTTCGGCTTCCACCTCATCCAGGTCACCGAGCGCAAGACCCTCTCGTTCGAGGAAGCGGCGCCCCAGATCCGGGCGAACCTCGAGCGGCAGGGGAACGACCCGGTGCAGCAGTACATCGCCGAGGCGCTGGGCAGGGCCGAGATCAAGGTGAACCCCCGCTACGGGAAGTTCGTGAAGACGGGCCCCAACCCGGGGGTGCAGGCGCCCAAGCTGCTCAACGCCCCGCCCGATGACGGCGAGGGCCCGGCGGGCACGCCGCCGGGCGAGGCGCCGGCTCCGTCCCCGTCGCAGTGACCCCCCGGGTCGTGGTGGCCGGGCTGGGCCCGGC
>JALYMX010000154.1 GCA_030773495.1 Actinomycetota bacterium
CTCTACCAGGAGGTCGACGGGACCCGGCGCTCGGTCGAGGGGCGGTTCGTGGCCCATGGCGACGACCGCGTGGGCTTCGCCGTCGGCCCCTATGACAAGACCCTCCCGCTGGTGATCGACCCCGTCATCTCCTACTCCACCTACCTGGGGGGCAGCCAGGACGAAAACGCCAACAGCGTGGGCGGCGGGGGGCATCGCCGTTGACCCCTCGGGCAAGATCTACGTCACCGGCAAGACGTTCTCCCCCGACTTCCCGGTGACCCCGGGGAGCCACGACGAGGTCGGCTCGGGCCAAGAGGTGTTCGTGGCCAAGATCGACCCCACCGCCACCGGCGCCGCGTCGCTCGTCTACTCGACCTACTTGGGCGGGGCAGGAAGTGACGGCGTAGGGGACGACCCCGCCATCGCCGTGGACGCCGCCGGCGCGGCTGTGGTGGTGGGCCAGACCTGCTCGACCGACTTCCCCACCACCCCCGACGCCGCCCAGCCCGGCTACGCCGGTGGCCCCCCCGGGGAGGGGTGCGACGGGTTTCTGACCCAGCTCGACGCCTCCGGCTCGGCGCCGTCCTACTCCACCTACCTGGGCGGCGCCCGGGGCGACGGGGCCACCGAGGTGGCCCTTGCCGCCGGGCGGGCCTACGTCACCGGCGCCACCGACTCGTCGGACTTCCCCACCACCGCCGGCGCCTACGACCGCACCAACGCCGCAGAGGACGCCTTCATGGCCGTGGTCGACCCCGCCGCCGACGGCCCGGCCTCGCTCGTCTACGCCACCTACCTCGGCGGCGGCGCTGCCGACAGGGCCTACGGCATCGCCGTGGACGCCGCCGGGGCCGCCTACGTGAGCGGCGATGTCGGCTCCACCGACTTCCCCGTGACCCCCGGCTCGGCCCAGCAGAGCTGCGTGTTGACGCAGAACGGCCAGTGCATCGACGCCTTCGTGGCCAAGCTCACTCCCGATCCCGACGACCCCAACGCGGGTGGGGGCGACGCCGACGACGTGGTCTTCTCGACCTACCTCGGCGGGCCCCGCGAGGAGCGTTACGCCCGGGTGGCGGTCGACGTCGCCGGCAGCCCCTACGTCACGGGCTGGACCGGTCCCGGGTTCCCCACCACGGCCAACGCCTTCCAGCGCACCTCGGCGCAAAGCTCCCGCCAGCTGGGCCCCGACGCCTTCATGACCAAACTCGACCCCGCCGGTGCCTCGCTTGTGTACTCCACCTACTTGAGCGGCGAGACCAGCGACCACGGCAACGGCATCGACGTGGACCCGGCCGGCAACGCCTTCGTGGTGGGGACCAGCCGCTCCATCCGCTTTCCCACCACCCCCGACGCCCTCCAGAGGAGCGCCACGATGAACCCCGACCGCTTCGTCACCCACGACGCCTTCCTGGCCAAGATCGACCCGACCAAGTCCGGGCGGGCATCGCTGGTGTACTCCACCTTCCTCGGGGGCAACCGCTACGACTGGGGCATGGCGATCGACGTGGACGGCGGGGCGGCTCACCTGACCGGCTACACCGCCTCGCCGGCGCCCTCCGGCGGCCCGGCCTTCCCCACCACACCGGGGGCGTTCCAGACCACCAACGCCGGGGGACTCGACGGCTGGGACGCCTTCGTCACCAAGATCGACGGGCTCTAGAGGCCATGGGCCATTGCGCTGCTCGCAGAAGAAGCGCCGTGGTCCACGTCGCGGCGACACCGCAGGGGCGACGAGCAAGCCTCGGCCGCCTGCGTTGGATTCTCCCCGCCGTCGCCGCCGCGCTCGTGGTGGCTCTTCTCCCCGCCCCCGCCACCGCGGCGCCGGGCGACACTACCCGGGCCAGCGTCAGCGCCGAGGGGACCCAGGCCACCGGGGGCCCGAGCGGCGCCCCCGACGTGAGCGCCGACGGCCGCTACGTGGCCTTCGCCTCGGCCGCCACCAACCTCGTGGCCGAGGACACCAACGGGGTGGTGGACGTGTTCGTGAAGGACCGCTTAAGTACGGCCGTGGCCCGGGTGAGCGTCACCAGCGACGGCGCCCAGGCCGTCGACGGCGCCTTCCGGGTGGGCTCGAGGCGTCCGGCCATCAGCGCCGACGGCCGCTACGTGGCGTTCGACTCGGGGGCGTCCAACCTGGTGCCCGCCGACACCGGCGCCGTCGACATCTTCGTCCACGACCGAGACGCCGACGCAAACGGGGTGTTCGACGAGGCCGGCCCGGGTCGGCGGGCCACCACCCGGGTGAGCCTGTCGAGCACCGGCGGTCAGGCCAACGCCTCGAGCTTTCGCCCGGCGCTGAGCGGCAACGGCCGCTACGTGGCCTTCGAGTCCGAGGCCTCCAACATCGTCCCCACCCTGGTGAGCGGGGTGGCCGTGGGCGGCGACGCCAACCGGGCCTTCGACGTCTTCGTCTACGACCGCCACACCGCCACCACCACCCGGGAGAGCGTGAGCACCAGCGGCGAGGAGGCCACGGGCTCGAGTGCGTGCACCGAGTCCAAGCCGCACAGCCTGCAGGCCGCCCTCAGCTTCGACGGCTCGGTGCTGGCCTTCACCTCGGGGGCCACCAACCTGGTGGCCGGCGACACCAACGGCCACTGCGACGTGTTCGTGCGGGACCGGGCGGCGCGCACCACCACCCGGGTGAGCGTCGCCACCACCGGCGCCCAGGGCGACGACGAGAGCACCACGGCCGACCTGAGCGCCGACGGCGCCCTGGTGGCCTTCGAGTCCAAAGCCACCAACCTCGTCGCCGGCGACACCAACGCCGCCTCTGACGTGTTCGTGCGGGACCGCCAGGCAGCCACCACGGGCCGCCAGAGCGTGGACAGCACCGGCGCCCAGGCCAACGCCCACAGCGTGGATGCCTCCATCAGCGCCGACGGTCGCATCGTCGCCTTCGAGTCCAACTCCGTCAACCTGGTCGCCGGCGACACCAACTCGGTCTACGACATCTTCGTGCGAGACCGCCTGAGCGGGGCCACCACCCGCGAGAGCGTGGACAGCACCGGCGCCCAGGGCACCGGGACGTTCCTGCTCAATATCGACGCCGCGGTGAGCGCCGACGGGCGCGTCGTGGCTTTCGACTCGGCCGCCTCCACCCTCGTCCCCGACGACACCAACGGCGTGCGCGACGTGTTCGTCCACGAGCACCGGGAGACCTTCGTGTGCCGGGGCCTGGTGGCCACCATCGTGGGCACCGAGGGCCCCGACGCCATCGTCGGCACCGACGGCGCCGACGTCATCGCCGCCCGGGGGGGCGACGACACGGTGTCGGCCGCCAAGGGCAACGACGTGGTGTGCGGGGGCGACGGCGCCGACACCGTGGACGGCGGCGGGGGCGACGACACCCTCGACGGCGGCGGGGGCGACGACACCCTCCGGGGCGACGCCGGCAACGACACCCTCGACGGCGGAGCCGGCGTGGACGCCTGCGACGGCGGCCCCGGGGCCAAGGACCGCGTCGTGTCCGGGTCCTGCGAGCGCGTCTCGGGGGTGCCGTGAGCGCGATGGCGGCGCCGGCCGTCCACCAGCCGACGCGAGGAGAAAGGAGGCTCGAGCGGGACGGACGCGGACGCACCTGAGGCGCGCCCGCGATCTCGGAGGGGCGCTCCCCGCTAATGGGGCGCGACAGCCGCCGGAAGGCGACAGGGACAAACAGCGGTCACGAGGGCGCGACACGAGGGGGAGAGATGACAGAGATGACAACAAGAGCTGACCTCACACAGACAGCGACACGGGCAGACGCCCCACGACGGGGACGGTGGCGACGAGGCGCCCCGCTTGTGGCCGCCATGGCCCTGCTCACCGCCTCGCCGGCGGGGGCGGGCACCGACACCGGCGTCGTGCGGAGCTGGGGCGACGACCGCTTCGGCCAGCTGGGTACCGGCCTCCCGCTCACGGCTCGGGCCGTGGCCGCCGGGGGCTACTTCAGCATGGCGGTGGACTCCAAGGGCACAGCATCGGAGGACGACGACACGGTGGTGACCTGGGGCGACAACCGCAGGGGCCAGTGGGGCAACGGCGTGGCCTGCACAAAGGATTCCCTCGGCGAAGAGATCAACTGCTCCGGCGCCGTCCCCCAGACCGTGCTCAACGTGGTGGGCGTGCATCAGGCCGACGCCGGGTTCTACTACGGGTTGGCCCTGTTGACCAACGGCACGGTGAAGGCCTGGGGGGACAACTCCTTCGGCCAGCTGGGCGACGGCGCGGCCTGCACCACGCCTGACTCGTGCTCCTACGAGGTCGCCGTCACCGTGAAAAAGGCCGATGGCAGCGAGCTCACCGGCATCAAAGCCATCGCTGCCGGCGGCTACCACGCCTTGGCCTTGGACGACAACAACACCGTGTGGGCCTGGGGCTACAACGGCTCGGGGCAGCTGGGCGTGGGCGACCTCGCGAACCGGAACGTGGCCACGCCGGTCAAGACCAACGCCACCACCACCCTGACCGGGGTGAACGCCATCGCCGCCGGCGGCTTCCACAGCCTGGGCCGCACCAACGGGGCGGACGCCACGGCGGCCACCACCGACGACCCCATTCAGGCCTGGGGGGACAACGCCTCGGGGCAGCTGGGGGACGGCACCACCACCAACCGCTCCTTCCCGGTGACCGTGGGCGGGAGCACCCCGCTCCTGGGCATGAAGGCCATCGCCGCCGGCCAGCTCCACAGCCTGGCCATCGACCCCCAGGGCACCACGGCCACGACCGACGACACGGCCACGGCGTGGGGCAACAACGAGCTCGGCCAGCTGGGGGACGGGACGCAGACCAACAGCATGCTCCCGGTGAACGTGGCGGACCTCATCGGGATCACCGATGTGGCCGGCGGTGGCTTCCACAGCGCGGCAGTCGCCGGCGGCACCGCCTACGGCTGGGGCGACAACGGCTCCCGCCAGGCCGACAACACCACGGCGGCTACCCTCACCGCCTCCCCGGTGAAGCAGATCGCCGGCACCAACCTCACCGGCGTCACCGACGTGGACGGCGGCTACATCCACACCCTGGCCCTGCGCCCGTAAGGCGTCGTTTGCCAATTCAATTTGCCGCCGAGCCCGGCCCCGCTGCCCCCGACACCGGGGGC
>JALYMX010000155.1 GCA_030773495.1 Actinomycetota bacterium
TGGACATGAAGGACCGCGCCGAACTTGGGGCCCGGCCACCGGGCGATAGGCACGGACTGGCCAATCGCGACCGCACCAGGCAGTACGGGAAGACTATGCTCAAGCACCCAACGGCTCCAGTCCTGCATGTCGTCCTCATCGAAGGAAGTCGGTTGCACCCCAGGATGATTGCCGAACAGGATCGCCCCGGCTGTCTTGATCCGGACCGAATGTTCTGTCCCACGGCGTCCAGCGCTCGGACCGGGCACTCCGCGCTCATTGCGGGGCCGAGCTCCAACACCGTCCAGTTACCTGGCGGGGGTGCCGGCGCCGATTCGGTACGACATCAAGCGGGGTGAGATGCGGCCGCCTCGACGCGCTACTGCAGACCGTTTCGACGTAGCACTGGCAGCCACGATGACAGCCGCAGGGCCAGGTTGGCGACCATCGACTCGCCGATGACGCAGAGCGTCTGCTCCCAGGGATGCCCGAAGATGCCTTCCGTCATCGCCGGGTTCAGGAAGGCGTAGTAGTCACCATTTGGGAAGGGCTCAACCCCGACCCAACGTTCACCGGACGTGGCGAACTCGTGCGGGCGCAGCAGGTAGCCGGGGTGCTGCCAATCGAGGACGACCAGTTCTTCACCTTCGTTGAACACCTCGACCATCGCCAGGAGCGCAAGGGCGTTCACTGCCTGCTCGCCGGCGCTGAAGGTGGACGCAGTGCCGTCGAATATCGGAGTGAGGTCGATTGTCACCGACGGTCCCGGTTCATTGATGGCTGGCCACCGATCCGGTTTGGCCGATGCACGGAAGCCGAACGTCGCGTCGAACTGATCCCAGTACCGGGTCCCAAGCACGTCGTCGGTGAGGTCGCTCCAGCCGGGCGGTAACGCGTCGGAAGTCGGCACAGCACCATTCTGATGCCTCGGAAACTCCATGCCCAATCAAGTCGGCAGTCTGCGGAAGTCGGGCCCCACGCGACCGATCGACGGTTCGGTCGCTGCTACGCGAGACGGCTGGGGCCTGTGCGCTCGAGCCGGCTCCAGCGCCCTATCTGCCGCTAGCGCTGCGGGTCTTCGCTCCAGGATTGCAATGATGTCCACGTGGATTCGCCGGTTCTCGGCCCGAACGAATGGCGCCAATTGTGGAAGGAACAGTTGAGCAAGGACACCCGTCGCCGCATCGGGCGAGAGGTGCGTCGAGGAGCTCTCCTCAGCGATCCGGACGAAGCCGCCGTTGCTGCGGAGTTCGCCATCCGGCGCCTGAGAGGCCTCCGGCTCCAGGTCCTCTTCAACATGGTGCTTGGCATCGCGATGGTGGGATTCCTGTTAGCCGTGAAGCCCTCCCGTCCCGTCGGCTCGTATTGGCTTCTCCTCGCGGGATGGACGCTGTTGGGCCTCCTCTCCCCTCTGCTTGGCGTGTGGCAGGGCCAGCGAGTGAGGAGGGCCTACCGCCGGAATCGGAGGGTAAGCGAGACTGGCGGAGCTTCTTCGGCCGCAGGTTGACGGTGAGCGATTCCGGACGCTACGGCGAACACCGATCTGCCGTACTGGCGCGGCGGCCGATACGCGTTGCCGCACAGAACGCGCGCTCCGATCAACGGGGTGGGCATCCTTCCGCCGCATCGTCGCGCCGCCCCTATCCGGCGATAGGTCCGTGGCTCGGCCACGGCCGCCGCGGACCGCAACAGTGGCTACGACGTGGGTGGCGTGGCGATCGAGCGACCCACGCCCCCGGTCGTAGCGCATCGTGGTGCGGGGATCGGCGTCGCTGGCCGCCTCCTGCCGTCGCGCAGGGGCACGCCGGCGTCGAGGGCGGCGGTGATGAAGCTTTGACGCAGGCTGTGGGCGCTTATGCGCTTGGTGATCCCGGCACGTCGGGCCAGGCGCTTGACGGTGCGTTCCGCTGCCTAGCGGTCCATCCGGCACGCTTGGAGCCGACGAAGATCGGCCCCGGTCGTCCGCTCGCCGATGTACAGGTCCAGTGCCGGTGAGGTGCGGGGGCGAGGGGGATGACGGCGTGCTTGACGCCCTTGCGCAGGATCTTGAGTGTCCGGTGGCCCCGTTCGAACTCCAGGTCGTCGATGTCGGACGCGAGGGCCTCGGAGATGCGTAGGCGTTGAGGGCGAGCAGCGATGCCAGGGCGTGGTCGCGAGCCGAGCCGAGGCCGGCTTGGACCAGGAAGGCACCGAGCTCGTTGCGGTCGAGGCCCAGCGTGCGCGACTCGTAGTCGACCTTGGGGCGCCGCACGTTGGCCGCCGGGTTGCGCTCGATCAGTCCTTCCTGCTCGCAGTAGCGATAGAAGCTGGCCAGCGGCGGACAACCTCCGGGCCACGGTCCAGCGCATCCTGCCGATTTCCTCCATCCACCGTCCGAACAGCTCGAGGTGGGCCCGGCGCACGCCGAACAGCTCGAGGTTGGCCTCGGCGCACCAGGCGGCGAAGATGCGCAGGTCGGTGGCGTAGCTGCGTCGAGTGGCGCCGCAGTAGGCGGCCAGGAAGCCGGCGACGGCGGCTCGGGTCTGCGTGGCGTCGTCGACGAGGACGACGTGGTGGTGATGGTCTGGGTACGTCCCTCCATGCCAGACCCTGGATGGGCCGGCAGTCCCAGGAGACACCCAACGGGCCCAGTTGGGCGCCGCGATGGGGGCAGGTGGCGGTGCGGTGTCAGGGGCGGGACAGTTGCAGGGTGCGTATCGACCAGGTTCGGCGTGGCCACCAGCTTGTGGTCGTCCGTGAGAAGTTCGGCGCCGAGGTGCTCGTCCAGGGCCACATACACGGCGTCGGAGAAGGTGAGGTTCGCCGGCAGCCGCCAGGCGTCGGTGAACAATGCGCGCACCTGGACGACCCGAAGCGGCTAGCGCATCAAGTCGTCGATGCCTCGTGAGATCTGGGCTGGCGCGAGCGCACCGTTGACGTCCCAGCGCCGTAGCACGGTGCCGCACTCGACGAAGAAGAGCTCCGGGACCCAAGGGATGGCGGTCTGAGGCAGCAGACCACGAATTGCGCGGCCGCGTACGGTGTCCGCCACCAGCTCGGCGCCGGCCGAGGCGTCGATGACGAGCGGGTCACACTTCGCCGGCGGCTCTCGCTGCAGCCAGGGTCTCGGCTGCGGTCACGCCCGGATTGACAGGCTGATCACTCCGGCGCCGGTCCAGCCAGGCGGTGAAGGTCTCGGCGGTCACCTCGTCGTCAGGGTTGACGACGACCACGGCGGGATCCGAGGGCAGGTCGTCAGGCTGCACGGGCGACCTCGACATCGTACTGGTCCGCTCTCCAACCCTTCAGCCCCTGCAGGTCGTCTCGTCCCGGCTAGCGCGCGCACGCCGGGCGGTTACCGTCCGCACCTGCTCGTGCCGTACTCGGGCGGATGACGATGGCAGCAGGCAGCGCTTGCGTAGAGCGAGCAACGCTTGCATACTGAAAGCCTGCCGAACCTTCTCGTGAGGAACATCCCCGAAGCGGTCCACGCCGCCCTTCGAGCGGCGGGCTGAGCAGCGTGGACAATCGCTCCAGCAGTACCTCTCAGGCGATCTCAAGCGCCTCGCCGAGAAGCCGAGTCTGGATGAGGTTCTCGACCGCATCGGGCAGCGCCGAGGTGGCCGGGTCGGGTTCGACCAGGCCGTCGAGGACCTCAGCGAGGAGTGGCGCCGGGCTTGATCGTCGTAGACGCCTCGATCCTCGCCAATGTCGTGGGAGACGACGGAGCCGACGGTCGGCGAGCCCGGAGCCAGGTACGAACCGCTGGCGAGGTCGCCGCCCCCGATCTGGTCGACGTGGAGACCGTCGCCGTGCTTCGCAAGCGGTGGTTGGCTGGCGCGATCTCTGACCGCCGCTTGGGCGCTGCGATCGACGATCTGGAGGCCATTGATGTTGCCCGCTATCCGACCCTTCCGCTCGTCCGCCGAAGCTTTGATCTACGCGCCAACGTGACGGCGTACGACGCCGTCTACGTGGCGCTGGCGGAAGCCCTCGACTGCGATCTCCTCACGGGCGACCAACGCCGCGTCAATGCGCCGGGTCCAACATGCACGATCCGCGTCCTCCGCTGAGGAGCCGGACAGCCATCCCGTCCGATGACGACCGGCGTCACACCTCGCCGGCGGCTCTCGCTGTGGCCAGCGTCTCGGATGCGGTCACCCCGGGATCGACGAGCTCGCCCTCGGGGTTGGGCGCCACCTTCGAGCCTCTACGTGCGGGAACACCTCCCCCAGCGGTCGGCGCCGGGGGGTAGTTGGGGACCCGAGAGACTCTGACGTGGCGAGTATCGGTCGCGCCAGCGATGGGCGCCGCCTGGCAGTTCTCGGACCCTGCGCTGTCCATGACTGAAACGAGGAGCGACATGACTGACCGCATCGTCAACATCTGGGGATCACGCACACCGCATGCGGCGGGATCGGCATGGCCCTTGCGCGTCGACCAGTACGTGAAGGAGGGCATCCCCGAGGCCGAAGTCGAGTGGATTCAATCGGCGTGCGTGCTCTGTTCGAACGGATGCGGGATGGACATCGGGGTTCACGCCGGTCGGATGGTCGGCGTGCGGGGTCGAGCCTCCGACCGAGTCAACCACGGCCGGTTGGGCCCCAAAGGATTGTTCGGATGGCAGGCGAACCACGCACCCGACCGCCTGACCGAGCCGCTGGTGCGACGCGACGGACACCTGGATCGGGCGAGCTGGGGCGAGGCGATGGAGCTCGTCGTGGAGCGCTCCCGTCAGGTGCTGAAGGAACAAGGACCTCTGGGAATGAGCTTCTACAACACCGGACAACTGTTCCTCGAGGACTACTACACCCTTGCCGTCGTGGCGCGGGGAGGGATTGGGACACCACACCTTGACGGGAACACGAGACTGTGCACGGCGACCGCCGAGTTCGCGCTCAAGGAGACGTTTGGTACCGACGGTCCCCCAGGCTCCCTAACTGACTTCGACGAGTGCGACACGATCTTCACGATCGGCCACAACATCGCCGAGACGCACACCGTGCTGTGGATGCGGATCCTGGACAGACTGCACGGCAGCGATCGGCCTCGCCTTGTCGTCGTCGATCCCCGCCGGACCAAAGCAGCGCGCGAGGCGGACGTGCACCTGGCAATCCGGAACGGGACGAACCTGGCCCTCCTGAACGGGATACAGCATGAGCTGATCGTGCACGGCTGGGTCGATCGCTCCTTCCTCGAGGAGCACACCGTCGGGTTCAAGAAGCTGGAGCAGAACGTGATGCAGTATCCACCGGAGAGGGTGGCGGAGATCTGCGGCGTCCCTGCCGAGGGCATCCGCAAGGCGGCACGGATCCTGGGGAGCGGCGAGCGGCTCGTTTCGACGTGCCTCCAGGGCGTGTACCAGTCGCACCAGGCGACCGCCTCGGCATGCCAGGTGAACAACATCAACCTGCTCCGCGGCATGATCGGCAAGCCAGGCTGCACCGTGTTCCAGATGAACGGTCAGCCGACGGCGCAGAACACGCGCGAGACGGGGGCCAATGGTGATCTCCCCGGTATGCGCAACTGGCAGAACCTCGACCATGTCGAGGAGTTGGCGAGCATTTGGAACCTCGACTCGTTGCAGATCCCGAGCTGGGCCCCACCGACGGACGTGATGCAGATCTTCCGCTACGCGGAGGAGGGATCGATCCGCTTCCTTTGGATCGTCGGCACGAACCCAGCGGTGTCGCTGCCCGAGCTGCATCGGATCCGCTCGATCCTTGGACAGCAACGGCTCTTCGTTGTCGTCAGCGACGCCTTCCTCACCGAGACGGCGCAGTTCGCCGACGTTGTGCTGCCTACCGCCATCTGGGGTGAGAAGACGGGCACCTACACGAACCACGACCGCACCGTGCACCTGTCGGAGAAGGCGGTCGACCCACCCGGCCAGGCGCGTTCCGATATGCAGATCTTCCTCGACTACGCCGAGCAGCTCGGGTTGACCGACAGGGACGGGGCACCTCTTGTCAAGTGGCGCGGCCCGGAGGAGTGCTTTGACGCATTCAAGGAGATGACCCGGCATCGCCCGTGCGACTACAGCGGGCTTTCCTACGAGAAGCTCCGCACCAGTAGCGGCATTCAGTGGCCCGTGACCGACGATCGGCCGGAGGGAACAGAGCGGTTGTACGCCGACCTGGCGTTCAACACCGACACCGAGTTCTGCGAGGACTACGGTCACGACCTGCTCACCGGTGCTGCCTACGAGCGCAAGGATCATGCGGAGCTCAACCCTGCCGGACGCGCCATCCTCAAGACTGCTCACTACCTGCCGCCGCACGAGGCCCCCGACGAGCACTACCCGTTCCTGTTCACCACCGGCCGCACCGCCTACCACTGGCACACCCGAACCAAGACGGGACGGGCGCCTCAACTCGAGGGTGCTGCGCCCGACGTCTGGGTGGAGATTTCGGCGCGGGACGCCGAGCGACTCGACATCGCCGAGGGCGACTTCGTGCGCGTGGAGTCGCCGCGAGGCCGCCTCGAGGCGAAGGCCCGGATCAGTGGGATCCGTGACGGCGTCATCTTCGCACCTATTCACTATGGCTACTGGGACCAGACCGGGGGAGCAGAGCCGGATCGTCATGCTCGTGCGGCGAACGAGTTGACGATCACCGATTGGGACCCGGTATCAAAACAGCCGGTCTTCAAGGTCGCAGCGGTGCGCATCAAGAAGTTCGCCGACGGCGATGGAACGCCCGCGCCGGCACCGACGACGACGGCGTCCGAGCCCGTTCATCAGGGCATTCCGACAACCTCCGGCAGCGAGGGAGTGCGCGAGAAGCTGGAGGGGGAGGAATGAGGGTCGGCAACGCCATCGAGGACATCCAAGACGCCGAGGCCGACTTGGCCAAGCACCTGCGTATCGTCGGGGAGCGACACGCCGTCGAGCATGACTTGTACCATCTCGGCCACACGCTGGCGCGCCAGTGTGCCGAGCACCTCGAGCGCCTCGCGCCCTTTGCCACACGTTACGGCGCCTCCGCCAGGAGCGAGGGTGACGCTGAAGCGCCGAGCATCTTCGAAAGGATTCGGCGGAAGGGCGCGGAGCTCGTGGGCCGGACGGAAGCATCTGGGATGCTCCTGCTACGCGACCTACGCGACCTGTACCTCGCCGCGCAAGAAGCAGAGATCGCGTGGCTGATCCTTGTCCAGTGTGCTCAAGCGGTGCGCGATCGGGAACTGCTCGAAGTGACGACCGTCTGTCACGAGCAGGCCGAAGCACGCGGAAAATGGCTGCGGACGCGGATCAAGCAATCCGCTCCACAGATCCTGACGACGAAGTAGTGCCCACCCGCGACGTCTGCGCGCCTCGCCTTCGAATCACGCCGTTCGCTGGGCACTCGCCGTTTTGCGGGTAGGGCTGCGCCTTTCTCTCCCTGCCGCCTTGCATATTCGCGACAACTCCTTCGAGGAGCCAGTTGTCCTTGGTCGGGCATGGCGGACGTCCGCGTCGTCCCGCCCGATTTCCGGCGTTGTGCTCCGCCGAGACCGCCCGGTAACGCTCGCGCGCGAGCGAAATCGACGGAGGGCGGTCAGCCGGCTGCAGACCTCTGGGGAACGCGCCTTCGGGCTTGCTATCCAAGCGCCCGCACGATCTCACAACTGGCCGTCACGAGCCTTCCGCTGGTGGCCCACCCCTCCGCACGGGCGCTGGTCACGTGAAGTTCCACGAGCTCGTCGTCGGCCGGGTTCCACTGGACGAGCTCGCGGAAGGGCCACAACAACCTTCGTGCCGAGAATCGCAGAGGGGTTGCCGAGGAGGAGTTCGGCCACGAGGTGCGGAGCCACCGCGAGCCGCCGGCCGAGACGGTCGGCCAGGACGTCGAGGTCATGGCCGTCGTGGGCGTGGAGGGCCGAGACGACGCCGTCGATCAGCACCTTGACCAGGTTGAGCAGCGCACGAGGCAGGTCATGCCGCTGTACTCGATCGTGGCCCCTCCGGCCTCGTCGAACCTCGCTCGTGGCACGCGCCGCACTCCGTGGGTCCTGTCCTCGATCAGCCGCTCGTCGTCGAGCCGGCGACCCGTTCGCATCCAACACCAAACGGGGGAGGAACGCACGGATCCACGGCCCCCTTTGCCGAGGGCCCATGGCCTCACCTACCAGCGGGACGCGTGGGACCAACGTCCGGGGACGCGGCGGCGAGGGCCCGGATGAACGACAGCCGGGGTCGGCGTGCCTTCCCACCGGCTATCGTTTCTGGTGCCGTGCCGGGCAGCCTCGTCGGCGGAGCAATCATGATGATTCCGGGCCCCTTCGGGTGACCGTCTTCTTGGTGGTCGGGATCGTCGGTACCGCCCTCGTGGTGCTTTCCCTCGTGTTCGGCGAGCTGTTCGAGGGGGTCTTCGACGCCCTCGACATCGACGTCGGGAGCGGCGTGTTCTCGGCGCCGGTGATCGGCGCGTTCCTCGCCGCCGGCGGGTTCGGCGGCGCCCTGGTGATGACGAGCACGAACCTCGGCGCCATCGCCGGCGTCCTCGGCGGTGGTGCCGCAGGATTCGTCATGGCGACGCTGGCGTTCCTGATGACCCGCTCGCTCATGCGGATGCCCACCGACGCTCCCGTGCGCCTCGGCGACGTGGTCGGCAAGGCGGGAACGGTCGTGACCCGGATCCCCGAAGGAGGCCTCGGGGAGGTGTCGCTGGTGCACCTCGGCCAGCGCATGAAGCTCAACGCCCGGGCCCAGGTTCCCGTCCCGGCGGGCACCAAGGTCGTCGTCATCGCGGTCACGTCGCCCTCGTCGGTGCTCGTGGAGCCCGAGATCACCTTTTGGGCCACCGAGGTCACTGAGAGATAGAAGCCAAGGGAGCGTTTCAATGAGCACCATCGTGATCGCGGCACTCGGGGCAGTCGGGCTGTTGTTCCTCATCGCGCTGCTGATCGTCCAGCGGGTGAAGGTGGCCGGTCCCAACGACGCCTTCATCATCACCGGAAGGAAGGGCCGGCCCGTCCGCAACCCGGAGACCGGCGAGGTCTCGATGGACATGTCGGGGCAGAAGGTCGTCATGGGCGCCAGCGTGTTCGTGCTCCCGTTCATCCAGAAGCTCCACGTGATGGACCTGTCGTCCAGGCGGATCGCCGTGAGCATCCGCGGGGCGGTCAGCGCCCAGGGGATCAAGTGTGACCTCGACGGGGTCGCCATCGTGAAGGTCGGCGGCAACGAGGACGCCATCCGCGCCGCCGCCCAGCGCTTCCTCGACCAGCAGGAGGACATCGAAGGCTTCACCCAGGAGGTCCTCGCCGGCTCGCTGCGGGCCATCGTCGGCCGGCTCACCGTCGAGGAGATCATCAAGGACCGTGCTGCGTTCGCCTCCGCGGTCGCCGAGGAAGCAGAGACCTCGCTGACCAACCAGGGCCTCGCCCTCGACACGTTCCAGCTGCAGGACATCCAGACCGAAGGCAACTACCTCGTCGACATCGGTCGACCCGAAGCGGCGCGCGTGGAGAAAGAAGCGACCATCGCCGAGGCGCGGGCCCGCCAGGCGGCCGAGCAGGAGCGCCTGCTCGCCGAGGAGGCCATCGCCATCTCCCTGCGCACGCTCGAGCTGCGCAAGGCCGAGATCCGCGCCGAGACGGATGCCGCGACGGCCAGGGCCGCCGCCGCCGGCCCTCTCGCCGAAGCGGCGCAGCAGCAGACGGTCCTCACCGAGCAGGAGAAGGTCGCCGAGCGCCAGGCGGCGCTCACCGACCGCCAACTCGACACCCAGATCCGCAAGCCGGCCGACGCCGAGCGTTACCGCGTCGAGCAGGAGGCGGAGGCGCACAAGCGCGAGGCGATCCTCGCCGCCGAGGGTCAGCGGGCCGCGACGATCGCCGCTGCCGAGGCGGCGGCCGAGCAGGCGCGGTTGAGTGGCGAGGGTGAGCGGGCGCGCCGCCAGGCGCTGGCCCAGGCGGAGGAGATCGAGGGAAGGGCGCAGGGCCTGTCCGAGCAGGCCCGCCGTGAGGCCATCGCCGCCGCCATCGAGCGCGAGGGCCAGGCCGAGGCGGCCGCCATCCTGGCCAAGGGGCAGGCCGAAGCCGAGGCGATGGAGAAGCGGGCCGAGGCGTTCAAGCAGTACGACGAGGCGGCCGTGCTCGACCTCGTCGTCAGGATCATGCCCGATCTCGTGCGGGCCGCCTCGGAACCGATGTCGGGGATCGACCGCATGACGGTCATCTCCGCCGACGGCGCCTCGCAGCTGGCGAAGACCGTCGCCACGAACGTGGAGCAGGGCATCCAGATCGGCTCCGACGTGATGGGGCTCGATCTGCGGGCGCTGCTGTCGCGTCTCGCCGAGCGCCGGGCCGGGAACGGCGGCACGGCCTCCTGAGGGACCGTCAGAGGATGCGCCCGGTCCACACCAGCGCGGCGCCGAGCGCGGCCATCAGCAGGACGGCCCCGAGCGCCACGAAGGCCATCCCCACCTCCCGCTGCTCGACGTCGTAGCCGACCCGGGTGCCGATGTCGTCGTAGACGTCGCGCAGCTCGTCGCCCGAGAAGGCAGCGAAGAACCGCCCGCCGCTCGTCTCGGCCACCGCGGCCATCGTCAGAGGGTCCGAGGGGACGGGGAAGACGCGGCCGGCAACCTCCACGACCCCCTCGTCGGTGCCGAAGGCGATGGTGGTGACGGGGACGCCCCGCTCGGCGGCGGCCGCGGCCGCCTGCTCCACCGGGCGGCCCACCGTGGTGACGCCGTCGGACAGCAGGACGATGGCGGCCGCCGTGCCCGACGCCTCGGAAGCCTCGGCCCGGGCGGCGTCGATGGCGTCGAGCGCCGTGTAGAGCCCCTCTCCCGCGGCGGTCCCCGGACCGGTGCTCAGCTGGCGCAGCGAGCGCTCGACCAGTTCGTGGTCGGAGGTGGGGGCGGCGACGACACGGGGGGTCCCGTCGAAGGCGACCAGGCCCACGAGCAGGCGGTCGGGCAGGCCGGCCACGAACTCGGTGCCGGCGTCGATGGCGGCCTCCAGGCGGCTCGGGGCGACGTCGGTGGCGTCCATGGAGGCGGAGGTGTCGAGGACGAGCATCACGGTGGCCTCCTCCTTGGGTACGCGCACGTCACGCACGGGGCGGGCCAGGCCGACCACGAGGACCAGGGCGGCCAGCGCCATCACGGCGGCGGGGACGTGGCGGCGCCAACCGGGCCGGCGGGGCGCCACCGAGGCGAGCAGCTCGAGGTTGGTGAAGCGCACGGCGTAGTGCCGGCGCCGGCGCTGGAGCACCACGTAGGCGCCGGCCAGGGCCGCCACGAGGATGGAGGCCAAAAGCCAGCCCGGGGCGAGGAAGCTCATCGGCGGCGGCGCCGGGCGGCGACGTAGCGGACGACGTCGAGCAGCCAGTCGCGGTCGGTGGAGAGCACGAGGTGCCCGGCGCCGGCGGCCC
>JALYMX010000156.1 GCA_030773495.1 Actinomycetota bacterium
GCGCACGGCGGCCGCCTTCCCCGGCGACGGCGAGGCGCTCCTGGCCGCCGGCGGGGAGCAGGGCCTGCCCGGGGTGGTGGCGCGCCGACTGGAGGGGGCCTACGAGCCCGGCGCGCTGGTGTTCGTCCCGGCCGCCCGAGCGTGATGGCGAGGTCAGTCGCCGTCGACGTCGTGGCGCAGCAACCCCTCGCCGGGGACGACCACGTCGCTCCGCTCCGACCAGGCGGCGGAGATGCAACCGTCAGCGGCGCAGGACACGCCGCTCTCGCCCGACACCACCAGGGAGTACCGACCCGGCGGGACGCCGGGGACGACGTAGGCGCCGTCGGGGCCGGTGGTGGCCGAGCGCTCGGCGGCATCGGCGCCGACGAGCGAGACGCGCCCTCCGGGGACCGGCTCGCCGCCCCGCGTCACCACTCCGAAGACGGTGGCGACGCGTGGCTGCGCTTGGGCGATGGCATCGGCGCTCACCCGCCGCTCGGCGCCGTCGCCACAGGCCGCGACCATGAGCGCCAGCCCAGCAACGATCACGGCGAACCTACCCATCTCGGTATTCCTGCCCCTCGTGCGGTCCTCGCTAACGGTACCGACCCCGTCCGCCCGAGGGCATAGGCCAAACGGCCCTTTCTCGCTTGTTGCCGCTGGACCGAGGATCAGTCCCGGCCGGGGATCGAGACCCCGACCCCGCCCTGCGTTGAACCGCCGTAGCGGGCCTTCTCGGCGACGAGGTCGAGTGGCAGGACCTTGGCCTCGTCGCCGGATTCCGCGTCGAGCAGGGCGGCGGGAACCACCCACGCCACCTCGAACTCGAGGCCGTCCTCGTCGCGGCCGTACAGGCTCTTGGTGGTGCCGTGGTCCGAAGCGCCGACCAGGGCGGCGGCCTCGCGCAACCGCTCGGCCAGGCGCTCCAGCTCGTCGAGCGTGTCGACCTCCCACGCCAGGTGGTACAGCCCGACCGTGGCCCGCCCGGCCTGGCTGGCGTCGGCGCCCTCCCCGATGCCGAACAGGGTCAGGTCGTGGTCGTTGGTCGACGCCGGCGCCTGGAGGAACACCGCGCCGCGCAGGGACATGGGCAGGCGCCGGAAGCCCAGCACGTCGGTGTAGAAGCTGGCCGAGCGCTCGGCGTCGCGCACGAAGAGGACGGCGTGGTTGAGGCGGGTGACGGGCACGGGGACCTCCTGTCCCTGCACACTGCCGGCCGGCGCCCTCGGCACCGGGCGAGCGCCGACCCGGCAGTGTGGCGACTCCTGGTTACCGGTGAGCGGGCTGGGTGAGCACGGCGGCGATCTCCAGCTGGAGCTGGATCTTGTCGCCCACCACGGCGCCGCCGCCGTCGAGCGGCATGTCGATCGTGATGCCGAAGTCCTTCCGGTTGATCTGGCCGGTGGCGGTGAAGCCGGCCCGGGTGGCGCCGTAGGCGTCGATCCCGATGCCGTTGAGCTCGAGCTCCAGCTCCACCGGACGGGTGACCCCGTGCAGGGTCAGGTCGCCCTCCACGAGCAGGTTGTCGCCCTTCGGGCCCACGGACGTCGACCGGTAGGTCATGGTGGGATACGTGTCGGTGTCGAGGAACTCGGCCGAGCGGACGTGCTCGTCACGCTGCTCGTTGCCGGTGTCGATGGAGCTCACGTCGATCTCGGCGGTGACCTCCGACTCCAGCGGGTTCTCAGCGGTGACGATCGTGCCCCGCACGTTGTGGAACTTCCCGCGGACCTTGGACACCATCATGTGCCGTACGGTGAAGGAGACGTCGCTGTGGACCGGGTCGATCTCCCAGGTGCCGGCGACGTAGCCGGGGATGTCGGTGATGGCCTGTGTGCTCACGTCGCTCCTCCTGTCGGTCGGGACTCTGTACGCGTTCCCGTTGGCCCGTTCCAACTATCTTTGAACGCGCAATATTCCACCACTGGAGGAACGCGTGGATGAGGAGGTGAGGTGGCTCGACGCCGCCGAGCAGAGGGCGTGGCGGTCCTTCCTCGGCGCCACCCGGCTCCTGTTCCACGAGCTCGACCGCGAGCTCCAGCGCGACGCGGGGATGCCGCACGCCTACTACGAGATCCTGGCCCGCCTCTCCGAGGCGCCCGACCGGGCCCTGCGCATGGGACAGCTGGCCGAGGCGACGCTGACGTCGCCGAGCCGGATCTCCCACGCCGTCGCCCGCCTCGAGGCCGCCGGGTGGGTGCGCCGGGAGAGCTGTGGCGACGACCGCCGCGGCGCCTTCGCCCAACTCACCGACGAGGGGATGCAGGTGCTGGAGGCGGCGGCGCCGGGGCACGTTCGGGCGGTTCGCGCCCACCTGGTCGACCAGCTCACGCCGGCCGAGTTCGCCGAGCTCGGCGCCATCTGCACGAAGGTGCTGAACCGCCTCGAGCAACTGCGCCGCCACCCATAGCCAACGGGGGGCGGCCTTGCTACCCTCCCCGAGGGGGCAACGGGGAGGTAGGTCATGCAGGACGCCTGGTCACAGTTGGCGACGATGGTGCGGGCCCAGGCCGAGAACCGCACGGCGTGGGAGTCGGCGGAGGTCCACCTGCTCCACCTCGGGCTGCGGGAGCGGCTCGCCGCCCTCCGGATCGAGCCGACCCCCGACATTGCCGTCACGCTGATGGCGGCGGCCATGCTCCTCGCCGACCGCAGCCCGGAGTGGGGCGGCGACGCGCGCGACGCCATGGGCGAGCTGGCCCTGCTGGGGCTGGCCATGCTCGAAGACGACGACGACGACTGAGCCGGCGCCGGCGGCCGGGCCGGCGGCGTGGCGGTGGCGTGCCCGGCGCATTCTCCTCCCATCCAGCGACATCGGACGTAGGTAGATGGGCGGAGAATGGCCGCTGGACCTCGGCGCACACCAGCGTGGGGGCGGCCACTACTCGGATGCCAACGCCGGCGCGCTGCCGCCCCCACGAGTGGGCGGGGACGTCAGCATCACGAGCAGCCGCTGGTGCTCCCGCACGACGGGCAGGCGTGGCAGCTGCCGGCCCGGATCATCTGCACCCCGCAGGTCATGCAGAACGGGGCGTCGCTGTGGGCGAGGGGGGCGGCCGGCGCCCGCCGGCTCTCCACCACCGGCTCGTCCCTGGTCACCGTCTCCTCCACGCCGGGCAGGGTGGGCTGGATGCGCTCGGCGGTGGTGAGGATGCCCAGCTCGGCCCGCTCGGTGGGGTCGAGGTAGTCGACGGCCAGCCGGCGGAAGATGTAGTCCATCAGCGACGAGGCGATGCGCAGGTCGGGGTCGTCGGTCATGCCCGCCGGCTCGAAGCGCATGTTCGTGTACTTCTGCACGAACGTCTTGAGCGGGACGCCGTGCTGCAGCCCGAGCGACACCGAGATGGAGAAGGCGTCCATCACGCCGGCCAGGGTGGAGCCCTGCTTCGACACCTTCATGAACACCTCGCCGGGCCGCCCGTCGTCGTACTCGCCCACCGTGACGTAGCCCTCGCAGTCGGCCAGGCGGAAGGCGAAGGTGGACGACCGCCGGCGCCGGGGCAGGCGCTCGCGAATGGGCTGCTTGACCACCACCGTCTGGCGCTCCAGCGCCTTCTCGAGCTCGGCCACCTTCTCGGCCAGCTCCTGGTCGTGGGCCTGGGCCTCCGACTTGGGCGCGTCCTTCTTCACGCTCGACAGCGGCTGAGCGACCTTGCAGTTGTCCCGGTACACGGCCACCGCCTTGAGCCCCATCCGCCAGGCGTCGACGTGGAGCTGCTCGACCTCCTCCACGGTCACCGTCTCCGGCATGTTCACCGTGTTGTGGTTGACGATCCCGTTGCCGACGAAGGCCTGCGTGGCGGGAACCGAGATGTCGAACACCTCAGCGGTCCCCGCGGCGCGCACCGAGGTCACCGGGCTGAAGTGGAGGCCGTCGTCGAGAACGGTGCGCAGCCACGGCGGCAGGACGACGCCCGGTACTGCCGCCACCCGCTCGAGCGACTGCCGCGTTACGTGGCGGGTCCGGGGGTCGCACAGGTAGCTGAACTCGGTGCGGCTGCCGTAGCCGTTGCGCCCGGTCTTCCCCTCGGGCAGCAGCGCGTAGAGCTCGTACGGCGAGATCCCGGGGACGGCGTCGGAGGTCCGCCGGCGCCCGGTGAACACCTTCGCCGCCAACCCCTCGGCGCCAGCCGACTTGTCCGGCTCGAGGAAGGGCACGAGCTCGACCAGGCGCTGCGCGTGCTCGCCGGTGGCGTAGACCTCGTCGTAGCTCTTGCCGTTCGCCCGGTTGTGCTTCGAGATCCGGGCGTGCACGACGCCCAGGTTGGTGAGGATGGCCTGGAGGTCGTCGAGCAGCGCCGGGGCGTCGAGGCAGATGGCCCACTTGGACGAGGGGCCGGCGGTCACGTAGGCGGCGAGCGCCAGGCCCTGGAGGAACGCCAGCACCATCGCACGCGGCGAGCCCAGCACCGCATCGGGGATGCGCTTGGCCGACGCCCCGCCCTCGCAGCCGAGGTGGTCCAGGAACTCCACGACCGTCTTCGAGGACACGACGACGCCGCGGCACGCTCCCTCCAGGCGGACGATGCGCGCCTCGACGCCGAAGACCGACCGCCACAGCGAGGCCGCCCGCTCGAGCACCCCGTCGACGGAGTTGGTGATGGCGACCGTCCAGGTGGAACGGGTGACGTGGCCCTGCGAGGCGAACATCCCGAGGAGGAGAGCCAGGTCCTCGGTCATCTCATCCGGCACGGTGACCCGCTTCTGGTTGCCGTAGGGCGTGGACGCCCGGAAGCCGTCGAAGCGCGCCGGGAGCGGCGACCACAGCTCGGCGCCGTACTGCACCGCGACGTGGTCGTGGGGGTCGATCTCGTCAAGGCGGCGCCACTCGAGGCCTGCTTGGCCGGCGACGAGCAGGCGGTGGTTGAGCGTTCCCGTGATGCGATGACCGGAGCGCAGGACGACCTCTCGCACCTCGCGGTGCCCGCCGTAGTAGAAGGCGTCGGTCTTCTGCGTCCCGTCGAGTGATGCCACCTCCCGGATCTCCGAGCGGAAGGTGTCGGGCGCCTCTCCCTGGTGGAGCGACCCGATGCGCACGAGGCCGTCGGCCGTCGTCAGGACGGTGTCCCCCGTCACGCACTTCGAGATGGCCCCCGAGATGAACGGCTGGACAGCCGACATCATCCGCACGTGGCCCAGGTAGTGGATGGTGTTGTCGCCCATCGAGCAGGCGAACACCGACAGGTGCTCGGGCGCCAGGTGGGGGGCGCCGATCACCGACTTGTTGGCGTCGATGTAGGCCACGATGTCCTTGACCTGCTCCGGCGAGTACCCGAGCCGGGCCAGGGCACGGGGCACCGTCTGGTTGACGATCTGCATCGTGCCGCCGCCGACCAGCTTCTTGGACTTGACCAGGCCGAGGTCGGGCTCGATGCCGGTGGTGTCGCAGTCCATGAGCAGGCCGATGGTGTTGTGGCTGACGAAGCCGTTGGCCAAGTACGTCAGGTTCTCGGGCACCGAGAGGTCGTACGTGAGCTCCTCCTCGCCCAGCGCGACCGAGCTGACGGTGTCGTAGTAGAACTCGAGGAGGCGCCCCAGCTCCTCGTCACCGGTTCGCTCGTGCAGCTCTGCGGCCACCCGGCGCGACACGCGGCCCCGCGCCACCTCCATGAGCAGCACACGGCGCAGGCGGTCGTTGTCGGGCGCCAGGCGATCGACCATCTCACGCGACAGCGGAATGTCGTCGTAGCGAGCGGCCTGGCTGGTCTCGACCTCGCGGACGGCGCCGGTCTTCCGGGACCCCATGAAGCCGATCTCGTCGAGCCAACGACCGCCGGCGCACAGGTTCAATAGCCGGAGGACGGCGAGCCGCGCCTTCCCCCACCCGGTCCGCTCGACGTCGATCGTGCGCGTCGCCGGGAAGCCGAGCGCCAGCAGGAGCGTCTGGACGTCACGCGAGAAGTCCAGGCATGTAGTGCTCCACACGGGATAGCCGTTGGTGGCGGTGCCGTCGGCCTCGAACAGGCCGCGGAGGAACGCCGCGTAGACGCTCCGGTCGTTGGCGTGCAGGACGGCGTCGGGGATATGGGCCTCGTGGCCCTTGCCCCGATGGTCCTCGGCGGGCGCCCGCTTGGCGAAGCCGCACGTCTCCCACCACAGCACCACCCGCACGGAGTCGATCCGCACCTCGGTGTAGCCCTGCTTCGGCGCCACCGACGCCGGCAGCCCGAACACCTCCTTGGCCAGCTGCTGGAGGCGCTCGACCACGTCGAAGTCGCCGTCGGTCACGCAGAAGCGCAGGCCCCGGGCGTGCAGCGAACCGCCACCCATGAAGTACCCGACCAGCTCCGCCAGCTCGGCGGTCATCTGGCGCGGCGCCACGCCACGGTGCTCGCCGGTCCAGTGGGCCTCGGGGAGCGGGGGCAGGGGCACCACCTGGGGCCGGCCCACCAGCTGGCCGAGGGCCAGCGGGACCACGTCGCCCTTGGCGATGTCGGCCAGGCGCTTCCAGACCCATCTGCGCTCCTCGCCGTCGACCACCTTCACCCGGTGCTGCGGCGTGCCCTGGATGCGGTAGCCCCGGCCGGTATCCACCGTGACCACCGGCTCCAGCCCGTTGACGTAGAACCTCGTCGCCTGGCGCGGCCCGTCGTCGGTCTGCACGGTGAGGTCGAGGTCCTGCCACTGCGGCCCGTCGAGGTCGCCGAGCGACCGCAACCGCACGAGCCCCCGCTCGGTCGTGACGAGGGACCCGCCGACGAGGCATCCCGTGGGGGCGAGGACGCTGGCCTGCGAGTTGCGCACGCCGTGGGTGGCGCCCAGCTCCACCGCGGTGTCCCATGCCTCCTGGGCGGCCGAGAGGAGCTCGGGTGGCACCAGCTCCTCGTCGATCTTGGCCACCTCGTCGCGGTGCATGGCCAGCACCCGCTGCATGTGCTCGACGTTCTCGTGATAGCCGGCGAACGGGCCCATGCGGGCCGCCGTGCGGGCCGACGTGGCGTAGGCGGACCCGGTCATGAGCGCCGTGATGGCGGCCGCCCACGCCCGGCCCTCGTCGGAGTCGTAGGCCATGCCCTCGGCCATGAGGAGGGCGCCCAGGTTCGCGTAGCCGATCCCGAGCTGGCGGAACCGCCGGGAGGTCTCGGCGATGCGTGGCGTGGGGTAGTCGGCGTTGCCGACGAGGATCTCCTGGGCGGTGAACACGACCTCGACGGCCGCCCGGAACCCGTCGACGTCGAACACGCCGTCGTCCCCGAGGAAGCGCAGCAGGTTCAGGCTGGCCAGGTTGCACGCTGAGTTGTCGAGGTGCATGTACTCGGAGCAGTTGCGCACCACCAGGCCGTTCACCACGTAGGAGTGGTTGCGCGGCTCGCTCAGGTTGTAGGTGAGCTCCACGCCCTCGTCGGTGCGCTCGACCAGCCGGGCGCACGTGTCGACGTCGCGCGAGCCGCCAGCGGGCTCCTCGGTCGCCGTCACGAGGGCGGCGACCTTCGCGGAGAGCGAGAAGCCGACGTAGGAGGCGAACCGCGCCACGGACACGTCGTTGATGCGCAACTCGTGGCTCCGGAGCCCACCTTCGTCGCTGCCCGCGTGCACCATGTGGATGCGGCTGGCCACGCCGAACGTTGTGAGCAGGCGCTGCACGCCGACCAGCAGCTGGCGTGACGTGGAGCCGAGGCCCACGTAGCTGCCCTTGTCGACGTCGACCCGGACGCAGCCATCGGCGTCGAACAGGCCGCGCAGGAAGGCGGCGGCGATGTCGGACGGGGCCTGCTGGACGGCCCACGGCACCGTGTTCTCCGGGCCGGTGACGCTGCTTACCCCGAGCGCCTCGAGGAAGCGCTTGAACGGCCGGCGGGACAGCCGCAGTTGGACCGTGCCGTTCTCCTGCTCGGAGGCCTTGAGGGGGCGGTCGCCGTTCACCCACTGGAGCAGGTCCTGGTGGGCGGGCAGGATCTCCGTACGGTCGTCCGCCGACCCGTAGATCGTCGTCGTGGTGGAACCGGACGTGGAGCCGTCTCCGACCAGCCAGCCGAGGTAGTGGGCGAACTCCGCCGACCACTCCTCGGGGAGGCGGAGCAGGTCGGCGTGCTCTCCCTTGCCCCGGTAGTCGTCGACGTCAGTGGACACCGGGATGGCGCGGTCGGCGGCAGTGGCCGGTGCCGGCAGGTCGAGCACGTGCACGGCGTCGTCGGCGGTCAGCTCCCCGGCCTCCACGTAGCCACGGTTGGCGGTGAAGAGGCGGTGGGTCGGGGTGCAGCGCACCTCCATGCCGTTGTCGAAGCGCAGCCGGACGACGGGGTTGTACCCGGTGACGAGGAAGGCCTCGGGCGTGGTCAGGACCACGCGGCTGGTCGGCTCGTCGGGGCTGGTGACATCGTGGGTGTACACCGAGAACTGCTCTCCGCGGTTGGCCCGGTCGAGCAGCTCCGTGAAGGCGACGAGGCCCTTGTCGGTGTGGACGAGGGCGTCGCCGGTGAAGCACGGGTTGGACCCGTTGATCCGGCCGGTGTTGGCCGCCGTGTGCCAGCGGTTGATGGTGGTGTCGAACTGCATGCCGGGGTCGGCGCACTCCCACGTGGCCTGGGCGATCTGGCGCATCAGGTCGCGGGCCCGGACCGTGTGGACGACCTCGCCGGTCGTGACGGCCTTGAGGTGCCACTCGGCGTCGTCGACCACCGCCTGCATGAACTCGTCGGTGACCCGCACCGAGTTGTTGGCGTTCTGGTACTGGATGGAGTGGCTGTCCCGGCCGTCGAGGTCCATGTCGAACCCGGCGTCGCGCAGGGCCCGGGCCTTGCGCTCCTCGATGGCCTTGCACCACACGAACTCCTCGATGTCGGGGTGGTCGGCGTCGAGGATCACCATCTTGGCGGCCCGCCGCGTGACGCCCCCGCTCTTGATGGTGCCGGCCGAGGCGTCGGCGCCCCGCATGAAGCTCACCGGCCCCGACGCCGTGCCCCCGCCGCCCAGCCGCTCCTTCGAGGAGCGGATGCGGCTGAGGTTCACCCCCGCCCCCGACCCGCCCTTGAAGATGATCCCCTCCTCGACGTACCAGTTGAGGATCTCGTTCATCGAGTCGCCCACGGAGAGGATGAAGCAGGCGGACGCCTGGGCCGGCCGCCCCTTCACGCCGATGTTGAACCACACCGGCGAGTTGAAGGCCGCCTTCTGCGTGACGACCAGGTGCTTCAGCTCGGCGTTGAACGCCTCGGCCTCGGCGGCGTCGACGAAGTAGCCGTCCTTGACGCCCCACCTGGTGATCGTGTCGGCCACCCGGTCGACCACCTGGCGCAGCGACCACTCCCGCTCGGGCGTGCCCGGGTTCCCGCGGAAGTACTTCTGGGCGAGGATGTTGGTGGCGTTCACGCTCCAGCCCGCCGGCACCTCCACGCCGAGCTGCTCGAAGGCCACCGAGCCGTCCTGGAAGTTGGTGATGCGGGCGTCGCGACGCTCCCAGACGACCTCGTCGTACGGATGGACCCCCTCGGTGGTGAACCTGCGGCGGATGCCGATGCCCGTGCGCTCGGGGGCCATGGCCATGCGAGGAGCCTCCTGTTCGTGTGTGGTGAGATGGGTGCCGGCGGCCGGCGCCGCTGCGAAGCGCCCCCCACCCGGCGCTGGTCGGCACAACATGTGGTGGGCGCCGGCCGGGGGAGCCACGAGATGCGGTGGGTGCGGGGGCTCATTACAGCACTGTAATTCCACGCCTGTCAATGGTCCCGCGGCGGAAATGGCAGGCGGGCACCGCCCGGGAAGAGGCGGGCGCCGGGTGCCGGTGCGGGCGGCGGCCACGGCCTGAGCGTGCTGTGGGAGAAGGGGCTAGTGTGCCGGCTGCTCGTTCGCCCAGGTGGGAGTGCGCACAACGAGATGAGCGGCATCGGCAACATCGTGACCCGTCCCGAGTTCATCCTGCCGGTGGTCGCCATCTTCGGCGTGACCATCGCCGCGCTGCGGATGACGGCGGTCAACCGCAAGGCGGCCAAGGCGGCGGAGTCCAACGCCGTCCCCGGACTGCACCGGGTGAACGCCGACGAGGCCGGCGGGACGGCCATCGCCGTTGCCGGTGCCCCACCCGCCCCCGCCAAGGTGGCGGCGGAACGGCCCACGGTCACCTTCGCCGACGTGGCCGGGCTCGACGACGCCATCGACGAGCTCCGCGAGGTCACCGAGTACCTGTCGGACCCCGAGCGCTTCCGCGCCCTCGGGGCCGAGCTCCCGAGGGGCATCCTCCTCCACGGCCAGCCGGGCTGCGGCAAGACCCTGCTGGCCCGGGCCCTGGCCGGCGAGGCCGGCGTCCCCTTCTACTCGGCGTCGGCCTCCAGCTTTGTCGAGAAGTTCGTGGGCGTCGGCGCCGCCCGGGTCCGCGAGCTGTTCGTGGAGGCCAAGCGCAACGCGCCCGCCATCGTGTTCATCGACGAGCTCGACGCCGTGGGCCGCAAGCGCGACTCCGAGGCCGGCGGCGGGCGCGAGTTCGACCACACCCTCAACCAGCTCCTCGTGGAGCTGGACGGCTTCGGCGGCTCGTCGGGCGTGCTGCTCCTCGCCGCCACCAACCGCCCCGAGCTCATCGACCCCGCCCTGCTCCGTCCCGGGCGGTTCGACCGCCGCATCCAGATCGACCCGCCCGACGTCACCGGGCGGGAGAAGATCCTGCGCCTCCACGCCGCCAAGCGCCCGTTCTCGGGACGGGTGGACTGGGTGGACGTCGCCGCCAACACGGCGGGTCTCACCGCCGCCGAGCTGGCCAACATCGTGAACGAGGCGTCGCTGCTCGCCGCTCGCCGCCACCGTTCCCGGATCGCTCCGGAGGACGTCGACGAGGCGGCCACCCGCATCCTCGCCGGCACCCGCAACTCCCGCCTCATGGACGACCAGGAGAAGGAGCTGGTGGCCGTGCACGAGGCGGGCCACGCCCTGCTGTCGGTGCTCGTGCGGGGAATGAAGACGCCGCCTCGGGTGACGATCGTGGGTCGTACGGGTGGTTTCGCCAAGTCGGTGTGGTCGCCGGCCGACGACGGCGGGATCGTCACCAAGCGCGAACTGCTGGCCCAGCTCATCGTGCTCTTGGGCGGGCGGGCCGCCGAGCTGAACGTCTTCGGGGAGCCGAGCACCCGCGCCGAGGACGACCTGCGCCACGCCGCCATCCTGGCCCGGCGCATGGTGGAGCGGCTGGCGATGACCGGTCGCTTCGAGCTGGCCGGCGGGCGCACCGACGCCGACGCCCACTACTTCGAGGGCAGCGCCGGCGGCCGGGAGGTGCGCGTGCTGCTGGCCAAGGCCGAGCACGCTGCGCGGGTCATCCTCTCCGACAACGAGCGCACCCTGTTCACCATCGCCGACGCCCTGGCCGCGCGCGAGACCCTGACCGCCGCCGAGCTGCTGACCCTGGCCGGCCGGCACCCGGCTGGCGCGCTGGCGCCCGTGCACTCCATCTCCTCCGCCGGCTGACGCCGGCGCGCCCGCCCGTTTACCGCAGGCGGAGACCAGCGGCCGGCGCGCGGCGGGCCTCGAG
>JALYMX010000157.1 GCA_030773495.1 Actinomycetota bacterium
CGCCAAGCAGTTCTCCAGGTCCCAGCGGGACAGCGTCTACCGAGACAGCGCGGCGCCCCTAAGCTAAGCTAAGGCGGAGCTGGAGAGCCTGCAGCTTCGAGCGCGGGCTACCACTCTTGACCGTTGCAGCAAGGGCGCCCAATCGGCGCCCCAGACGCGTGGACAGGGACGGAGGTAGGCGCACATAACGTTCCGCGCACTCTGGCGCGGCGTGGCTCGGTGCTTGTGTCCAAGGCACCCTACTTCGGCACCTACCTCGCGCCCGGTAACCACGAGCTGCCGTTGACGGAGCTGCCAGTCCTCATTGCCCCATCCGACGCGCCGATCACCGGCGCAGGCGCTCGCATGACCCGAGACGCGGCCAGGTTGATTGCTCCGATCGCCGTAGCGCCCATCGCCGGCGGTTCGGTGGCCCGCCGGCGCCGTGGTCCTCGACTCGTTCCGCCGGGCGGACGTGCACACCCGGATGGGGAAGCTGCCCGGACGTTCAAGAAGGCGGGGCTGCACCGACCAGGTCGTCCGTGTACTGCGGCACGAGCCAGCGGCCCCGGCCGTCCCGCCTACCGCCTCTTCGCCGACACCCTTCGCAGCACGCTTCTCCGCTGATCAAGACGTTCGGCGTGGCGAGCGCGGAAACCGTCGATGTCGAGACCTGCGCCCGTCGGCTGGTCGACGAGATGGTGGGCGACGGCGCCATGGGGTGCTGTGGCCCCCGCCGTCGGCGCGTGGACCACGAAGCCGCCGTCGCCGTCAGGCCGACGAACGAGGTGGTGAACCTCAATCACAAGGACGGCGACCCGGGCGTCCACCCACGTCATCAGTACGCCTGCCGGAGGAGATCGGGTTCGGCTACGCGCGCCCGGCTAAGCGTCAGCGCCGGCGCTCCGGGGAAAGACGACGACATGTCGGTCGTGGTCCTGCTGGTCGTCGTCGCCATCGTCTCCCTGCTCATCACCCGCATCGCCACCATCGCGCTGACCGTGACCGGGATGGCGCGGCCGGCCGCCCGCTTCCAGGCCCGGTCGGCCCTCACCGGCGTGGGGTTCACCACCACCGAGTCGGAGTCGGTGGTGAGCCACCCGGCCCGCCGGCGCATCATCATGGCGCTCATGCTGGTGGGCAACCTCGGGTTGGCCACGGCCATGGCCGGCGTGCTGGCCGGCTTCCTCACCACGGACAACCCGTCGCAGGCGCTGGTGCGGGCCGTGGTGCTCGTGGGCGGCCTCGCCGGCGTGTACGCCCTGGCCTCCTCCCAGTGGGTCGACCGCCGGCTCTCCCGGGTCATCGGGAGGGCCCTGCGCCGGTTCACCGACCTCGACGTGCGTGACTACGCCGCCCTCCTCCACGTCTCGGGCGAGTTCGAGGTGAAGGAGATGATGGCGCGGGAGGGGGGCTGGCTGGCGGGCCGCACGCTGGGCGAGCTGCGCCTGCGGGACGAGGGCGTGGTCGTGCTGGGCATCGCCCGTCCCGACGGCGAGTACGTCGGCGTGCCGGGCCGGGACACCGAGGTTCGCCCCGACGACACCCTCATCCTCTACGGCCGGGCCAGGGCCTTCGAGGAGCTCACCCGCCGCGAGCCTGGCGCCGCCGGCGAGCGGGCGCGGGTGGAGGCCGTCGAACATCACCGCCAGCTGCAGAACCAGGAGCGGGAGCGAGACCGGCCACCGGTGGCCTCGTAGAACGCTCGGGGCCAAGCGACGCGACTCGACGCGCCGCGCCGCCGCCCCTCAGCCGGGCAGGGTCTCGCCGCCGATGGGCGCCAGCACCTCGCCGCTGTAGTAGCTCGACAGGCGGTCGGCGGCGAAGAAGACGTACGAGGGGGCGATCTCGTCGGGCTGGGCGGCTTCGTCCATCGGCGTCTGCTGCCCGAACGACGCCGTCTTCTCGGGGTCCATGGTGGAGGGGATGAGCGGCGTCCACACCGGCCCGGGCGCCACGCAGTTCACCCGGATCCGCCGGTCGACCAGCGCCTGGGCCAGCGAGTAGGTGAAGGCGAGGATCGCCCCCTTGGTCGCCGCGTAGTCGATGAGCGTCTTGTTCCCCCGCAGGCCGTTGATGGAGCCGCTGTTGATGATGGCGCTGCCATCGGGAAGGTGCTCGAGCGCCGCCTTCGTCACCCAGAAGTAGCTGTAGATGTTGGTGCGGAACGTGCGGTCCCACTGCTCGGTGGTGATCTCGGCCAACGACTGGGCCGGGTTCTGGTAGGCGATGTTGTTCACCAGGAGGTCGAGTCCGCCCAGCTCGGCGACGGTGCGCTCCACCACCTCGCCGCAGTGCTCCTCGACGGACAAGTCGCCGGGGAGCAGCACGGCCCGGCGCCCCTCCTGCTCCACCAGCTTGGCCGTGTGCCGGGCGTCGTCGTCCTCGCACAGGTAGGCGACGGCCACGTCGGCGCCCTCCTTGGCGAAGGCCACCGCGGTGGCCCGCCCGATTCCCGAGTCGCCGCCGGTGACGAGCGCCCGCTTGCCGGCCAGCAGCCCGCTGCCCACGTAGTCCCGCATCTCGTCGGCCGGGCGCGGCGTCATGGCCTCCGTCGTCCCGGGGAACTCCTGCGCCTGGGGCGGGAAGTTCTGCTCGTCGCCGCTCATCGGGCGTCGAGGTCCGGCTTGTCCTGCTCCTGCTCGGGGTGGTGACCCGGGAGGTTGTCCTCGGGCACCGGCCCGCGGGCGCCGCCACCGGCCGGCGCCCCACCGACCTCGGCCCTGGTCTTGGCGCTGGCTGGGTCGGTGGCGCCCATCCCGCTCCGGTGGAGCTCCGGCTGCTGTGGCTTGGACACGGTCGAGCCTCCTCGGGTCGCGCTGCACCTACCCGGGCCGAGTCGCACCGCAAACGGCAGGGGGACGGCGCGAAGTTTGGCGAAACACGGTCGTTGGTAGGGTCCCCGACGTCCGTAGCGTCGGCGACCGCAGCAACCGGCCGCCGGCACCGTTCCTCCGCGCGTCCTCGTCTGGACACGTGGGAGGCGACGCCCTGCCTCGCTGCGAGGCGACAGGGCGACGAAAGATGACTGCCCGCGCGACGCGGCCGTGGAGTGTGCGATGACAGTGACGATGACACCGGTGCGAGGCACCGGCCTCGTGGTGGTCGGCGGCGGCGCGGTGCGCGTCGACGCCGTCGTCGCCCTACAGAAGTGAGCCCGACAGAAGTGAGGCTTCCGTGACCCGAACCGCCGACCTCGTCGTCCTCTCCCACCTGCGCTGGACGTTCGTCTGGCAGCGGCCGCAGCACCTCATCTCCCGGCTGGCGGAAGGCCGTCGAGCGTGGTTCGTGGAGGAGCCGCTGGCGACCGGCGTGGACCGGCCGCGGCTGTGCCAAGCGGACGACGGGCCCGTGACCCGGGTCTGGCTGGAGGTGCCGGGGCCGGAGCGCCACATCGGGTTCGACGACCCGGTGGCGGCCGCGTACCGTGACGCGCTGCCCGAACTGCTCGCCGGTGCCGACGAGGTCGACGCCTGGCTGTACACGCCCCTGGCCCTCGGCCTGGCCCAGTCCCTCCGGCCGTCGGTGCTCGTCTACGACGTGATGGACGACCTGGCCTCGTTCAAGAACGCCTCCCGGGAGCTGAAGCTGCGCCAGGCCCAGACCCTCAAGGCCGCCGACGTGGTGTTCACCGGAGGGCGGTCGCTCCACCGCTCGGTGCTGCAGTACCGGCCGAAGGAGACGCACCTGTTCCCGAGCGGCGTGGAGCCCGAGCACTACGCAACCGCCGTCGGCCGCCGGCGCCGGCGGGACCGCCCGGTCGCCGGGTACGTGGGCGTGGTCGACGAGCGCCTCGACCTGGAGCTGCTGGCCGACGTGGCCGCCGCGCTGCCCGACTGGGACCTGCACATCGTGGGCCCGGTGGCCAAGATCGACGCTGCCACCCTTCCCATGGCCCCGAACATCTCCTACTTCGGCGCCCGGCCCTACGCGGCGCTGCCCGGGGTCATGGCCAGCTTCGACGTCGCCCTCATGCCGTTCGCCATCAACGAGGCCACCCGGTCGATCAGCCCCACGAAGACTCTCGAGTACCTGGCCGCCGGGCTGCCCGTGGTGTCCACCCGTGTCCCCGACGTCGTGGCCGACTACGGCCACCTCGTCGACCTGCAGGACGACGGCGCCGGGTTCGCCGCCGCCTGCCGGCGCGTGCTGGCCCACGACGCCGACGAGCGGGCGTACACGGCGGAGCCGCTGCTCCACTGGCACCACTGGGACACCATCGCGTCGCGGATGGACGCCATCCTGGCCGAGACCCGCCGGGCCGGCGTGCGTGCTGTGGTGGCCCAGGGCGTGGAGGAGTCGGCGTAGCACGAGCGCCGGCGGCGGCACCGACCACGGCACCGACCACGGCGTTGCCCCCCCACGTACGCTGAGCCGCCACATGCCGACGATCCCGACCAGATGGACGAGCCCGCCCGTGCAGGAACCGTCCCTGCCGCTCGCCCGCCGCCAGGAGCGCCGGGGGTGACGGCCGGCCAGCGCGCCGCGGGCCCCACCGCCGTCGGCGCCGGCCCGGCACTGGCCTTCGACGAGCACGGGCGGTGCTCGCTAGACGGGGTGTGGCAGTTCTACCGGGGCGACCACCGCCTGGACGAGCTCGACGGGACCGAGGCCGAGCGCATCGTCGTGCCCGCCCTGTGGGAGTCGCAGGGCCACCTCGACCTCGACGGCGTGGCCTGGTACCGGCGGTCGGTGCACCTCGCCGAGGTGTCGGGCCACTGGACCCTGCGGTTCGGCGCGGTCATGGACCTGGCCGAGGTGTACCTCAACGGCACGCTGCTCGGCAGGCACGAGAGCCCCTTCACGCCCTTCGAGCTCGACCCCACGCCGGTCCTGGTCGCCGGCGCCAACGACCTGGCCGTGCGGGTCACCGACCCGGCGCTGGACGATCCCGAGCACCTCCTGCTCGCCCACGGCAAGCAGGGCTGGGCCAACCACGTCTTCCCCAGCCGTCCGAGCCTCTACATGACCTACGGGGGCATCTGGCAGCCGGTGACCCTGCGGCGCCACGGGCCGATCGTGGTGCGCGACGTGTTCGTGAACGCCGACCCCGACGACCTGGCCGTCGTCGTGGAGGTGGCCAACTGCGGCGCTGGGCCGTACCTGGCCCGGCTGGGCGTGCACGCCGTGGGGACGGCGCGGGAGACCGAGGTCGAGGTGGGCGCCGGCGAGACGAGGACGGTCGAGCTCCGCCTCGGGCCCACGGTGGCGCCGCGCTGGCGGCCGGAGTCCCCCGTGCTGCATACCGCCCTGGTCGAGGCGTACGTGGACGGCGAGCTCACCGACTCGTGCTCGACGCGCTTCGGGCTGCGCACCGTTCGGCTCCGAGGCAACCGCATGAGCATCGACGGCGTCCCCTACCGCATGCGCAGCGCGCTGGTGCAGGGGTTCCGCTCCGACGCGCTCTACGCCGAGGGCGCACGGGCAGACATCGAAGAGGAGGTCCGGGCGGCCAAGGCCATGGGTTTCAACACCCTGCGGCTGCACATCAAGGCCTTCGACCCCACCTACCTCGACGTGTGCGACGAGCTGGGCATGCTGCTGCACTGCGACATCCCGGTGGCCGAGCCCATCGCCCACGACGAGATGGGCGCCGACACCCTGCTCGCCCGCCGGTGCGTAACCGCCGCCGTGGAGCAGGTGCGCCGGGACCGCAACCACCCGAGCGTGGTGCTGTGGTCGGCCATGAACGAGTTGTGCCTCTATCGGCCCGAGGCGCGCGACCAGCAGCCGTACGTCGACTTCGCCACGGCGCTCTTCGGCGCCGTCACCGCCGCCGACCCCACCCGCCCGGTGATCGAGAACGACTGGGTGGAGCCCGACCCGGGCCGGGTGTACGCCTCCGACGTGCTCACCGCCCACTGGTACGGGCGGCTGCACGCCGACTACCTCGACACGCTCGAGGCGGCGTGCGCCGAGTGGGCCGATGTCGGGCGGCCCCTGTTCGTCACCGAGTTCGGGGACTGGGGGCTGCCCGACATGCCGCTGCTCACCGACCCCCCGTTCTGGGACACCCGCGACCAGTACGCCGCCTCCCTCACCGCCACCATGTGGCCCGGCACGGTCGCCCGCTTCCTGGTCGAGACGCAGCGCTACCAGGGCCTGTCCGACCGGCTCCAGGCCGAGGTGTTCCGCCGTCACGACCACATCGGGGGCTACTGCGTGACCGAGCTCACCGACGTGCCCCAGGAGCTCAACGGCCTGCTGGACCTGCACCGCCGACCCAAGTGCATCGCGGTGGCCGAGGTCACGAGGGCCAATCAGGTCGTGCTGCCCATGCTCCACCTCGGCGGGCTGGTCGTGGTCGCCGGCGACCTGGTGCGGGCCCCCGTGCACGTGGCGAACGACGGGCCACCGCTCTCCGACGTCGTCGTGGAGACCCGCTTCGGCGACACCGAGACCAGCCTCGGGCTCGACGAGCTCGCCGGCGTCGACGCGTCGCTGCTCCCCGCCGAGCGGGTCATGGCCCGGTTCAACGAGTCGGTGTCGGCGCTGCGGGTCGGCGACCTCGACGGGTGGAGGGCCAGCCGGGTCGGCGAGGCCGCGCTCGTGGCCCCCGAGGTCCCCGGCAGCCACGACCTCGTGCTGCGCCTGTGCGCCGGGGACCGGCAGGTGGCCGAGAACCGCTACCCGATCCACGTGGTCGCCCCGCCCGACGCCCCCTTCGCCGTGCGCGTGCTCGGCGACGACGGGACGGCACAGGCGCTGGGCAGGGTGGGGGCGCACGTGGGCGGCCACGGCCCCACCTTCGTGGGCGAGGGGGCGCTGGTTCCCTCCATGCGGGCCGAGGTGGCGGCGCGCCTGGCCGCGGGCGACACGGTGGTGGTGCTGGCGCAACGCCCCGACGCCGCCACCCACTTCCCAGTGCCCATCGTCATCGAGCGCGTGGAGACGGTGTGGGGCTCGACGGTGTTCCACTTCACCACCGACCACGGGGCGCTGCGGGCGCTTCCTCGCCGGGCCGTCCTGGTGGCGGAGGACTCCACCATCCAGGCCGTGTCGATCGTGGCGTCGATCGACGGCCGGCCGTTCCCCGACGTGCCGGTGCTGATCGCCTACAAGCCGGTGCCCGGCGCCCTCACCGGCACCGTGGTCGGTGCCCACCAGGTGGGGCCGGGGCGCCTAGTGGTGTGCCAGTACCGCGTGCGCGACCGGGCCCTGGCCGGGGACTCCGCCGCCCTCGCGCTGCTGTCGGACCTGGTGCGCTGGGCGGCCGACCCCCGCCCCGACATCGTGGTGGAGCCCACCGTCAAGGAGGACGGCCGGCGCCTCGTCTACTACTCGTTCCCGAAGGGCTGGGACGGGTGAACGAGCGCCGCCGCGACCCCATCACCGGGGAGTGGACGACGTTGGCCACCCGGCGCCAGGACCGCACCTTCCTGCCGCCCACCGAGCACTGCCCCCTGTGCCCGACGCGTCCCGGGGCGTCGCCCACCGAAGTGCCCCGCCCCGAGTACGACCTCGTGGTGTTCGACAACAAGTTCCCCGCCCTCCTGGGCGACCCGCCGCCTCCCGCCACGCCGGGGAGCCCGCTGTACCGGGTGGAGCCGTCGAAGGGGGCCACCGAGGTGGTGCTCTACTCCGACGACCACCGCCTCACGCTGGCCGACATGGGGGTGGCGCAGATCCGCCGGCTGATCGAGGTGTGGGCCCACCGCTACGCCGCGCTGGGAGCACGCGACGACGTCGCCTACGTGCTGATCTTCGAGAACAAGGGCGAGGCCATCGGCGTTACCCTCCACCACCCGCATGGCCAGATCTACGGGTACCCGGAGATCCCGCCCCGGCCGAGGCTCGAGCTCACGACGGCCATGGACCACCTGGAGGAGCACGGCACGTGCGTGTTCTGCGACGTCGTCGCCCGCGAGCGGGCCGACGGCGTGCGCGTGGTCGACGAGAACCGCAGCTTCGTGGCCTTCGTGCCCTTCGCCGCCCGCTTCCCCTACGAGGTGCACGTGGCCGCCCACCGCCACGCCACCAGCCTGCTCGACCTCACCGACCCCGAGCGTGACGCCCTGGCCGAGCTGCTGGCCACCGTCCTGCGGGCCTACGACGGGCTCTTCGGGTTCTCGCTCCCCTACATCATGGCCATTCACCAGGCGCCCACCGACGACGCCGCCTGGCTGCCGGTGAGCCACTTCCACATCGAGTTCACCCCGCCCCACCGCTCGGCGACGAAGCTCAAGTACCTGGCCGGCTCCGAGCTGGCCGGCGGGGCGTTCCTCAACGACACGGCGCCGGAGGACACGGCCGCCGCGCTGCGCGGACTGGCCGTCGCCTGGCCCGACGCGTGAGCGGCGACCGCGCCGGCGCAGGCGGGGGCGCCCGCCGGCTGGCGGCGCTGTTCGAGGAGCGGACGGGGCGCCGGCCGGACGGCGTGTGGGCCGCCCCGGGGCGGGTGAACGTCATCGGCGAGCACACGGACTACAACGACGGCTTCGTCCTGCCGGTGGCCATCGACCGGCGCGTCCACGCCGCCGTGGGGCGGCGCCAGGACGGGCGCATCCGCTGCTGGTCGGCGCAGGAGGGGGCGGCGCCGGAGCTGTCGCTGTCCGAGCCGGCCGCCGTTGCCGGCGCCGGGTGGGCCGCCTACGCCGCCGGCATGGCCCTGGTGCTGGCCGAGGCCGGCGTGCCGGTGGCCGGGTTCGACCTGGTGGTGGACTCCGACGTGCCGGTGGGCGCCGGCCTGTCCTCGAGCGCCGCCCTGGAGGCGGCCGTCGGGCTGGCGCTGGTCGACCTCCACGACGCCGGGCTGGGCCCCACCGCCCTGGCCCTCGCCGCCTGGCGGGCGGAACGGGAGGTCGTGGGCGTGCCGGTGGGCGTCATGGACCAGATGGCCGTCGTCCTGGGCCGGGCCGGCACCGCGTTGTTCCTCGACACGCGCTCCCTCGAGTCCGAGGCCCTGCCCTTCGACCTCGACGCCGCCGGCCTGCGGCTGGTCGTGGTCGACACCCGGGTGGCCCGGCGGCTGGTGGAGGGGGCATACGCCGAGCGCCGGCGGGCCTGCGAGGAGGCGGCCCGCCGCCTCGGCGTCGCCGCCCTACGCGACGCCACGCCGGCCGACGTCGACGCGGCGCGGGACCCTCTGGGCGACGAGCTGTGGCGACGGGCCCGGCACGTGGTGACCGAGAACGCCCGGGTGCTGGCCGTGGCCGACCGGCTGCGGGCCGGCGACGTCGGCTCCATCGGCCCGATGCTGGCCGCCTCCCACGAGTCACTGCGCAGCGACTTCGAGGTCTCCTCGGCCGAGCTCGACGTGGCCGTTGCCGCGGCCACGGCGGCCGGCGCCGTCGGCGCCCGGATGACCGGCGCCGGGTTCGGCGGGTGCGCCCTCGCC
>JALYMX010000158.1 GCA_030773495.1 Actinomycetota bacterium
CCCCGCGCCTCGTCGACGCAGCGCTGCATCTCGGCGTGACGCCGCCCGCGGGCGTGCACGTAGGCCTCGAGGGCCAGAGCGGCGGCCAGCGTCTCGTCGAGGTGGTACCGCCGGGACAGCTCGGCCGATCGCCGGGCAGCGACGAGGCCCGCCTCCGGGTCGTCGCCGATGACCAGCCCGGCAGCCATCTGGACGTCGACGACCGCCGCCGTCGCCAGTGCCCCGTGGGAGAGGGCCAGCTCTCGAGCTACCTCCAACCGGTCGAGCGGGCGTCCGAGGAGCATGTCGATGGCGCCGAGCTCCTGGAGGGCCCGGGCTCGCCACACCGTCAACCCGTGAGCGTCGGCGAGCGCCAGGGCACGGGCGAAGGCCGCTTCGGCGGCGGCGGGGTCGCGGAGGCGCTCGCTCCTCCCCACGACCTCGAGGGCTTCGCAGGCGACGTCGGCGAGGCCGAGGCGTTCGGCCCGCTCCAATGCCGCCCGGGCCAGAGCCCGCGCCTGAGCGGGATCGGCGACGATCGCCGCTTGTGCGTGCACCGCGTCCAACCGTGCCATCAGCTCCTCGTCCGGCTCGGCCGCCGTCTCGAGGCGGGCCCCCTCGAGGAAGTGGTGCGCTTCGTGCCACTGCGTGGCGGCAACTGCGGCACGGGCCAGACGAAGGTGGATCTCCCCGCGCCGGCGCGCCCATCTCGGGTCGTCGCCGAGCCGGCGGAGCAACGCCGTCGCCACCTCGACGGCTCGCTGCCGCTTCCCGGAGAGGGACAGCACCTGCAGGAGGCACTCGTCGACGTCGAGGGACGTTGCGTCGCCTGGGGCCAGCAGGCTCCGGGCGCGTTCGAGCGTCGCCTCCGCGCTGGCGAGCGCTCCCTGCTCGAACGCCCGCCGGCCGACCTCGAGGAGGAGCGTTCCGGCACGGCCCCGGTCCCCCGCGGTGATGGCCAGCCGGGCCGCCAACTCGGCCCAGCCGTCGTCAAGGTCGGGGTGGGCCGACTTCACCGCTTCGAGCGCTCGCCGGGACAGCTCCTCCAGCTCAGGCGGGAACAACCCGGCGAGCACGGCTTCCCTGGAGAGCGCGTGCCGGAACCGGAAGCTGCCGTCCTCTCGGTCGAACAAGACGATCTGGGCGTCCACCGTCTCGTGGAGGGCGGCGAGTACTACGTCACGGGGGAGGCCGGTGATCGCCGGGAGGAGCTCCCAGGAGAACCGTCGCCCGAGCACCGCCGCGGCGACGACGACGTCCTGGCAGTGCCGGCCGAGCTGTCCCACCCGACGCCGCATGTTCCCGGCGAAGGACAGCGGCACCACCGAGTCGAGGCTCTTGGCGATGCGCCACGATCCGGCCTGCTCGATGAGCGCGCCGGAGGACAGGGCGGTGGCCAGCAGCTCCTCCACCATGAAGGGGATGCCGTCGGCCCGGGCCGCGAGGGCCACGACGTCGTCGGGCACGCTGTTGGACCGGAGGCACGAAGCTGCCATGGTGGCCACATCCTGCTCGTCTAGCGGTGCCAGGTCGATAACCTGTGAGGCCCGTCTCGACTGGAGAGACAACGCCAGCTGGACGCCGGGCGAGTTGCCCTCGTCGCGCAGCGTCGCCACGCACAAGACCTGTTCCCTGGCCACGTTGTCGGCGAGGTAGTCGACGATGGTGAGCGTCTCCGGGTCGGCCCAGTGGAGATCCTCGAGAACGAGGAGGACGCCATGGCCGCTGGCGGTCGCGGTGAGGAATCGCAGCACGGCCTCTGCGAGCCCGACGAGCGACTCGTCGAACACTGCGTGATCGTCGTCCCGCCATGCCGGGATCAAGCGGGAAAGCGCCGAACGAAAGGGGCCGACCCGGGTGGCGTCGGGACCGGCGCCGGCTCTCACGGCCGAGGAAAGCGCTTCGGCCAGCGGGCGGTATGCCGCCGGCGTGGGGCCGTGCACGGCGCGACCCGACAGGACCGGGATCCCGTTCCGGCCGGCGCTGGTGGCGAGGGCCCGAGCGAGGCGCGATTTCCCGATGCCAGCCTCGCCGACGAGGAACAGCGTGCTCCCGCTGCCCGCGACGGCGGCGGCCAGGGCATCTTCGAGCTGAGCGAGCTCGGCGTCGCGGCCGACGAGGGCCTCGGAGACGGCTCCTCTCACCATGGGGATGCTCGCTGCGGCTCGTCCACGAGGAACATTGTTGCGCTCAGCCCTCAGTGCGGGGAGGTTGGCCGCGAATGGCGACCGCGCAACGAGCGCACGCCCAGTATCGGGACCCATGCGGCGCGAGTTAACGCTCCGACGAGCTACACCTTCGAGCCGCGCGAACTCGTGCGCCACGAACGCTTCGTCCGGCCGGCTATCTCGCGCCCGCGATGCCCCCCCGACCCGGCGTTCGGGGGCACGCGGTGCGGACAGCACGGAAGGCCAACAAACGCGCAGGCAGCCGCCCTGCGCTTGCCAGGCTCTTCCTTGGGGCGGCTGCCTGTTCTCTTGTTAGTTTTTTCCGCTCTGCGGTTCCTTGATGTCGTGGAACTCGGCGGTGTATCCGCGGAGTGACCAGCTCATCGACTTCAGGCGCTGACCATCGCGACGGGCCAGGAAGAGAGTGGCAGCCAGTGCGAGGATGCTGACGCTGACATGTGCGAGGAGCACGACGACCAGCACGACAGGCGTGCTGGACATCGACCTCTAGGGTCGGGCCTCCACGGGGAGGTGCTGGTGCAATCGGCCGTCCTTCCCGCCGAGACCGATGACGGCGTCAGCCTCGGCTTACGCGTGGGTAGCCGTCGAGAACCAGGCTACAGCCGAGGTGTGACGACATCACGCACCCTCCCGGCGATCAGGGATACCCCCACAAACCACCAAAGGTGGCTGAAGGGTTAGGCGGCGGTCGTGATCGCTGCCACGATTTCGGCGACGTTCGCGGGCGTGGCCACCGTCATGGGCGGCCGAAGCGTCG
>JALYMX010000159.1 GCA_030773495.1 Actinomycetota bacterium
TCGGTCGTCGGCGGCCGCCGCAGCAGCTCGTCGCGCCCCGCCTCTCCCCGCGCCGCGATGACGGCGTCGAGGAAGCCGGGCCCGAGGGCGTAGGGGGACCCCATCAGCTCGACGAGCACCTCGGGGACGCCCTCGAAGTCGGCCTCCTCCGACGTGGCCTCCTCTGAGGAATCGAGGGCATCGCGCGCCGCGGAGGGAAGCGACTGGCGCCACGCCTCCGCCACCGCCTCGGCGTCGGCTTCGATGACGGCGATCAGCGCCGCCTGCGCCCCGGACGTCTCCGGCTCCATCTCGCCGATGGCGAAGTGCTGGTCCTGGAGGGCGTGGGTGAGCTCGTGCACGAGGGTGATGCGCCGCTCGTTGTCGAGGGTCTTGCCGCGAACGGCGATGCGCTTCGTCTCCGGCTCGTAGAGCCCGACAGTGCCGTCGCCCACCAGCTCCTCGCCAACTGACTCGAGGTCCAGGTCGCCGCTGGCCAGGCCGACGGCGCGCAGCAACGCCTCCGTGGCCTCGAGCTCGGCCCGGTCCTCCTCGTTCAGCTCCTCGTGAGCAGTCGCCTGCTCGCGAAACTCACCGTCGTCCAGGAAGTCGATGCGCACCGGGTGCTTGAAGCGAAGGCCCCGCTCGCGCTCGACGAAGGCGACCAGGTCCGTGACCCGCCCATCCCACGTCTCGGGATCCCCTCCTCCAGGGTGGAGGATCAGCGCGCCGACGCCCAGGGCGGCGTTGACCACGGCGACCGCGGCGAGGAGCGCGACCCAGCGGCCACGGCGTCGCCCGGGAACGAAGGCGTCGCTCGACCTTGTCTCCACCGGCTGGGCGACCGGAGTTGGGTTCGACGGCGGGGACACGATCTGCACCACGTCCTATCGGTCCGATTGGGTGTCACTTGAGTCATCGTGGCACGAGACGGCACGCCTCGACGGCTGCCGCGTCGGTGCGCTCTTGTGGGGCCGTCGGCGAGTCATGAACGGGTCGCGGCAGGAGCCGGCCCGCCAGTTGAGTACCCTTGGCATCTCCGGTCGCTGGGACCGGGAACAGGGGGGAGGGAACACGGTGATCACACCCACGCGTGTACGCCGCGCCGCCTCATCGGCCGCGTTGGTCCTCATGATGGCGGCATCGATGGCGCCACCGGCGGGCGCTGCGACCGTGAGCGAACCGGTGCTCGACCATCTCATTGGGCCGCTCGGTCTCGCGGTCGGAGACGAAGGAACGATCTATGTGGGCGAAGCGTTCGCCGGCCAGCTCACCTCGTTCGACCGGAAGGGTCGGCGTACGGTGCTCTACCAGTCCGACGGTTCCTCGGTCTCCGGCGTCGACGCCGGCGGCAAGGGCCACGTCGTGTTCACCGAGACGATCTTTCCCGAGTTCAACGAGGATGAGCCGCCCGAGACGAGACTCGTTCGCGTCTTGCCCAACGGAAAGACGAGCACGGTCGCCTCGCTGTCGGACTACGAGGCGCAGGTCAACCCCGACGCGAACCAGCGGTACGGCTTCGTCGACCTGAGCGCCGAGTGCCTGGGGCAGTTGCCGCCCGAACTCCAGCCCTACTCCGGCATCGTCGAGTCGAACCCCTACGCCGTGAAGATCCACCGTGGCCGCTACCTCGTCGCCGACGCCGCCGCGAACGCGATTCTGCACGTCGCCGCAAACGGACGGGTGTCGACCGTGGCGGTGCTGGCGCCGGTCGCCAACCTCGTCACCGAGGAGGCCGCCGCCGAGTTCGGTCTTCCCCCGTGCACGATCGGCCAGATCTACTACGGCGAGCCGGTTCCCACCGATGTCGAGGTCGGGCCAGACGGCTCGTATTACGTGAGCATCCTGCCCGGCGGACCCGAGCTACCGGGGAATGGCGAGGTCCGCCGGATAGACCCGGCAACCGGTCAGGTCAGCACCGTGGCGAGCGGACTGACGTCCGCCGTTGATCTCGCCGTGGCCGACGACGGCACGATCTACGTTGCCGAGCTGTTCGCGTTCCGGATCAGCCGCATCGTCGGCGCGACCCCCGAGCCCCATGCGAATGCACCATTCCCGTCCGCCCTCGAGATCGATCGTGACGGCACGTTGTACGCCGCTGTCGGCGCGTTCTTCGAGCAGCCACCGTTCGGCTCGGTCGTACGGGTCGAGCCCTGATCCCAGCTGATCCGAGAGAGGGGCCGGGCCGGTCAGGGCCCGGCCCCTTTCCGTTGTGTACAGCAGGCGGAACCGACGCCGACGCCGCAGCCGACCAGCGCGTCGCCGAGCCCGGTGAAGAAGGCGTCGGCCCCGATCCGCGAGAAGGCGTAGACGAAGTTCGAACGGCGTGGGCGTTCGGCGGCGACGGAGGACAGCACGACGATCGCTCCGTGGCCCTGGAGGCGCATCGGGTTGGCGACGTGCACCCCCGCCGACACGGCACCGACGCAGTTGGTCTCGACCACGGCGAGGGCAGCCGCCGCATCCTTCTCGGCCTGGGCCTGGTCGCCGACGACGCCGAAAGGCGAACAGCGCGACGTCGATGTCGCCGTGGCCAGGACGGCGGTCCCGACGAGATCAGGACGCCGGCCCCGTGCGCTCGGGACAGCCCGGCGCTCATCCTCCTTCCAGACGGCGCCACGACGGCGCCGGTCGACAAGGAGGGGATCGAGATGAGTCACGATGTGGAGCACGCGTCGAGCCGGCGCCGGCGGTTCGGACGGAGGGCCCTGGTGTCGATGCTCGCCACGGCGTCACTGGCCACCCTGGTGAACGCCGGCGCGGCAAGCGCCTACACGAGCGAGAACAGCGTGGTGAACAGGTACAACGGCATGTGCCTCGACGTGGCGTACGCCAGCCTGGACCCGGGGGCCCAGGTGGTGCAGGCCTCCTGTTGGGGAGGTCTGAACCAGCGCTGGACGGTCGAGTACTACGACACCGACTGGTGGACCGGAAGGCAGTACTACCGCTTGGTGGCGGCCCACAGCGGTCAGTGCCTGGACGTGGACGGCGGGAGCCAGTACGACGGCGCCCGGATCAGCCAATGGCATTGCTACTGGGGAAGCAACCAGCAGTTCGAGCTGATCAATACGGGCCACGCCGATACCTACCGGCTGAAGGCCCGTCACAGCGGCAAGTGCGTGGCCGCCGAGGCCAGCTTCCGGCACGCCGCCGCCGTCACCCAGAGGACCTGCAGCAGCAGCTCCACCCAGCAGTGGACTCTCCGCTAGCGGCGGAACCGCGACAGCGGGCTCAGAGGGCGGCCGGAGACACCGGCCGCCCTCGTCGCGCGCCGGCGACGGGGGAGTAGAGTGTCGTCTCGGGGGACGGCGGGACGACACGTGACATCGGCGAGACCACGAGCCTTTCCACCAAGGTGCGCCGAGCGTCGGGCGCTCGCCTGGGCCATCGCCTCGGTGGCGCTTGCCTTCACCCTGGCCAACCTGTGGCTGGTGGCTCTCAACGCCCGCACGCCGAACCCTGGCGGCCCGGCGTCGGGATGGATGGAAGCGGTGACGGGCTTGGCGTACGCGGCCCTGGCCGCCGTCGGCATGGTCGTCGTCACCCGCCGATCGGACAACGGCGCCGGGTGGGTGTTCCTAGCGGCGGGTACCGTCCTCGCCTTCGGCGCCTTCGCCAGCGAGTACGGCTCCTACGGCGTGCTCACCGAGCCGGGCTCTCTGCCGGCGATGCGGTACGTCACGTGGGCCGGGGCCTGGGGTTGGTGGGCGGCAGCGGCGTTCGCCCTGGCCTTCGGGCTCATGCTCTATCCGGACGGTACCTTGCCGTCGCCCCGCTGGCGCCCAGCGGCGGTGGCCGCCGCGGCCATGGTCGGTGCCCTCGCCCTCGTGCAGGCCCTGGCGCCCGGCCCCCTCGACGGCGAGTACTCGCCGGTAGTGAACCCCGTTGGCCTCGAAGGGGCCCGCTTCCTACGCCGGCTGCGCGACGGGAGCTGGGTGGCCCTCGGCGCCAACGCCGCCCTGGCCGCCACCGCTGTGCTCTCCAAGGTCCGGCGTGCCTCGGGCGACGGACGCCGCCAGCTGCTGTGGGTACTGGTCCCCGCGGCCGTCGCCGTGGTGGCCGCCCCCGTGTGGGGGATGACCCAGCGGGCAGACCGCCCGTCGCCGGTGGCCCGGGCCCTGGTGGTCGTCGTCGCCTTCGGCACGCCGCTGGCCGTGGCCGCGGCGCTGGCCCACGCCGCCACGCTCCGCCGCTCCGTCGAGCGGCTGGTGCTGGCCAGAGAGGAGGAACGGCGCCGCATCCGTCGCGACCTGCACGACGGGCTGGGCCCGACCCTGGCCGGCGTGGCCCTGCAGCTCGACGTGGCCCGGGACATGGTGGGCCACGATCCCGACGCCGCCCGACGCGTGCTCGACGGCGTGATCGAGCTGGTCAACAGGGGCATCGCCGACATCCGCCGGCTGGTCGACGACCTGCGTCCGCCGGTCCTCGACCAGCTGGGGCTGGTCGCGGCCATACATGAGGGTGCCTCCTACCTGAACGGCCGGGGCGACCGGGGCGAGCTCACCGTCGTCGTGGAGACGGCCGGCAACGTCGGCGCCCTCCCCCCGGCCACGGAGGTGACCGCGTTCCGCATCATCATGGAGGCCGTGAACAACGCGTGCCGCCACAGCCGAGCGTCGCGCTGCGTGGTGCGGCTGGCCGTCGACCGCGCCGTAGACCTCCAGGTGGAGGACGACGGCTGCGGGCTGGCCACTGACCACCCTACGGGTACGGGGCTGGGCTCGATGCAGGAGCGGGCGGCCGAGCTGGGGGGCAGCTGCGTGGTCGAGCGCGGTACCGCTGGGGGCACCATCGTCCGTGTCCGCCTGCCGCTGCCTGTGGCGTGAGCGCCACGGCTGAGGTGCGGGTGCTGGTCGCCGACGACCACCCGGTGTTCCGCGACGGCCTGCGCCTGGCCCTCGGCGCGGTCCCTGGCGTCGAGCTGGTGGGCGAGGTCGACAACGGGCTGGACGCGGTGGCCGCCGCCGCCGCGCTGAAGCCCGACGTTGTGCTGATGGACCTCCAGATGCCGGGGATCGACGGCGTCGAGGCCACCCGCCAGATCGTTGGGGCCGACCCCCAGGCGGCCGTCGTCGTGCTCACGATGCTTGAGGACGACGAGAGGCTGGTCGCCGCCCTGCAGGCCGGAGCCCGTGGCTACCTGCTGAAGGGGTCGTCGCGGGCCGAGATCGTGCGTGCCGTGCAGTCGGCCGCCAGCCGCCAGGTCGTCTTCGGCTCGAGCATGGCCGAGCGGGTCGTCGCCCACCTGGTGGGGGGGCGCGGTGGCGCGCAGGTGGCCTTCCCGGAGCTGACCGACCGCGAACGCGAGGTGCTGGACCTCATCGCCCGCGGCCACAGCAACGCCGCCATCGCCGGAAAGCTGTTCGTTAACGAGAAGACGGTCCGCAACCACGTGTCCCACGTCTTCGCCAAGATCGGCGCCGCCACCCGAGCCGAGGCGATCGTGCGGGCCCGGGAGGCCGGGCTGGGCCGGGACGGGTGGTAACTCGGCGGGGGAGTGGTTCGACGCGAACAGGTGCGACG
>JALYMX010000160.1 GCA_030773495.1 Actinomycetota bacterium
GCGCGCCCTCGACGGGCTCGGAGCCATGCGCGTGCTGTGCGCCCACCGGCGGGGCCCCTACGGGGTGGCGGCGTGGACGGCGCAGGTCGAGCGCTGGCTGACCAACGCCGTCGACGGGTACGGCGCCGGTGGGCAGTGGTACGTGGGGCGGCCGCTGCTGGTGACCGAGAACGACTACGGGCTGCGGCTGTTCAACGGGGACACCGGGGTCGTGGTGGCGGCCGGCGAGGGGCGGGTGCGGGCGGTGTTCGAGCGCCGCGGCGGGCTGCTCGAGGTGAGCCCCTCCCGTCTCCACGCCGTGGAGACGGTGCACGCCATGACCGTCCACAAGAGCCAGGGATCGCAGTTCGACGCCGTCGCCGTGCTGCTCCCCGACCCCGGCGCCGCCGTCCTGACCCGCGAGCTGCTCTACACCGCGGTCACCCGGGCCCGCAGGCAGCTGATGGTGGCCGGGCCCGAGGCCGCCGTGCGCGCCGCGGTCAGCCGCCCGGTCGCCCGCGCCTCCGGCCTCGGTGACCGCCTCTGGTGCCCGTGACCGAGGGGAGGGCCAGCCCCCCGCCGCTCGTGCCGCGGCGCCTCATCCCGCCCGGAGATGGGCCTTGCCGGCGTCCTCGTGGGCGCACAGGATGTCCCGCACGATGCCCGCCCGGCGCTCGGCCGCCACTGCTTCCCGGCGGTGCACGTCGGCCGCCGTCAGGTCGTCGTAGCTGGCCGCCCGCTGCACCAGGCGCCTGGCCACCGCCGCCTTCTCCTCGAGGGCTCGCACCGCCGCCCACAAGGCGTCCTCGACGGCCGACGCCTTGGCCTCGAGCAGCGCGTCGAGCACGACGACGTGGCCCAGGTAGCACTCGAGGCGCTCGTCCTGCTCCCCGAGCACTCCGCCACAGCGCGGGCAGGTGAGCGAGGGCTCCGGCCCCGCGGCCTCGAGGGGGCCCGACCCGCCGGTGCCCTCCGTCACGGCGTCCTCTCCCGGGCGACCGGGTCGCCGCTGGCGTCGTGGAGCCGGGGCGGGACGGCCACCGCCGGGCGGAGGACGGCGCGCAGGCGAGCGAGCTCGGACGCTCGCGCCCGGCAGCGGGCGCACCCGGCCACGTGGGCACCGACGCCGTCGTCACGCTCCCCGTCGAACCACGCGCCGATCTCGACGGGGCGGGGGTGGCGCCGGAGGAAGGACGGCATGCCCTCCTGGTTCCCCTCCCGTGCGTGGCGGAAACGGTGCCTTTCGGGGACGGGCTGGCGTGGGCGGCCTCCCGTGCGGTGGCATCCCCGGTGACGGACAGATCCGGGTCGCTCGCCCGAATCCCCGCCGACCGGGACACGTTGGTCGTGCAGCTGCACGCGAACCGACGGGGAGGGTCGTTCGCCGGGTACGTCACGTCGGCGCCAGGAGGCTTGCCGAAGCGGAGCTGCCGACCGTGATCCGCCTCCCGTCACCGATCGACTTCGAAAGCCATCGACAGGTCATGGCTGGGCGGAGGTTGGGCGAGGTCGAGGCATGCGTCCAGCGTGGCGGACACGAGGACGCCGGCGGTGCAGCGCAGCCCCTCACAGGCACCGGCTGTCGTCTGACCGTGCGATACCGCTCAGGTCCCGTTCGGGAACTCCCTGACCTGGTCTCCTCGTCGCCGCTCGATTCGATTCCCCACGCGCTGGCCAGCGCGTCTACGAGCGCAACGGGACGAGGTCGCACGACGGAGATCCGAGGCCCAAATCCTGCGTCGAGAGACCCGGACGCCGGTGCCGCCGGGGCACGTACTACCGTCACCAGTCTCAGCCCGATGCGGCGTGAGAAACCCAACCCACCGACCCTCTACCGAACCCAGGCCGGTTCAGATACCTGCTACCGGCAAGGCACCGACGGGCTACTCGATTCAAAAGCAACCAGTACGAAAGGCGACGTGGGAATGAACTTCGCTACGTCCGGCGATACCTCCGGAACCGTTGATGGATTTTAATGGCTTGAACCGGTGGCCGGACGACTACGAGCAGGTCGAATGCTGGATTGGAGACCGAGTCATTGATCTGCGCAACTCCGCATACTTTGCCGGCTTTACCTACCATTCGTCCGCCGAGAATAGAAGAACAGTGGTAGTTGAGTTCGACCTTGTCGAGGGCCTAGGCGGTCGTATTGACGAGGAGCTGTGTCGGGTGCAGCTACGGTTCGTTGGCGTTAGCGCATTTCAAGTCGAGGAGGTTGTTGATGAGTTCGTCGAGGAGCTAGGTCGAGACCTCGACCACTGGGACTACTTCGAAGGTGAGCATGGGCGCGGTGTCATCGAGTTTGAGGCTGGGGGCATGCGGCTGTCGTTCACGGCGTTAGAGGTTGCTCTACGACTTGTCGCTAACTAAGCGAGACGAGGCGTTGACACCGACCTCAGGCCACGACACTGAACCGCACTGCTGGGGGTTGCTCCGCCGCTTGCGCGACGGCCAGGTCGCCGTCGCGGTAGGCGGAAGTGAGGAGGCCCTCGAGTTGACGGCGGAAGTCCGCGGTGGCTGGTGCGGTCGGTGTAGCGGGCGGCGCGGTAGGTGCCGCGGGCGAGGTCCACAAGCAGCGCTGCCCGGCACGCCGGAGAAGCGCTGCGCCGCCAGCGCGAAGAGCCTCCTCTTCGCCGTGGACGAGGACAGGCAGTGCGTCTGGAAGGTCGAGATTCCTGTCTCCGGACACAATCGAGGGGGGCTCTGCCAACGACTACGAGTACTGGGTCGGGGATCCCATCGCAAATCTCGGACGCTTCAGGTCGACGGGTACGGGGTCGCCGAGGCCGGCCACGTGATGGGTTGCACGGGCCCTTGACCGCCGGCGCGGGTGCGGTCGAGCGCCCATGGGCCCGGGGCACGAGCGAGTCGGACGAGGGCTGGCGTCCACCCCGTGACGAACGCCGGTCGGGCGGCGGCTTGTCGTTCCGCCCGCCGCCGGGCCACGCTGGCGGTATGGCAGCGAGGATGACCGTCGAGCAGGCGAGCGCGGAGGCCGGGACGCCCCCCGAGCCCGCCGGCGCCACGCTGCGCAGCGACATCCGCCGGCTGGTGAACCTCCTCGGGGCCACGCTGGCCCGCCAGGAGGGCCCCGAGCTGCTCGAACTGGTGGAGCACGTCCGGGTGCTGAGCAAGGGCCACCGCCTCGAGGACGCCCTGGGCGAGCTCGTGGCCTCCGTCGACGAGTCCACGCTGCTCCGCCTGGCCCGCGCCTTCGCCGCCTACTTCCACCTGGCCAACGTGGCCGAGCAGGCCCACCGGGCGCGCGGCGAGGACATGGAACAGGGGCAGGGGTCGGAGCACCCCGACCCGCTCCGCCACACGGCGGAGCGCCTGCGGTCGGCCGGGTTCGCGCCGGACGCGCTGGCGGACATCGTCCGGCGCCTGGAGCTGCGCCCCGTCTTCACCGCCCACCCCACCGAGGCGGCCCGCCGGTCGGTGCTCACCACGCTGGAGGCCATGGCGTCCCTGCTCGACGTGCTGGTGGGCGACCCGGCCCCCGCCGACCGCCGGCGGGCCGAACGTCAGCTGGCCGAGCTCGTCGACCTGCTGTGGCAGACCGACGAGCTGCGCCGCGACCGCCCCACGCCGGTCGAGGAGGCGCGGGCCGCCCTGTACTACCTGGGCCGGGTGCTCTCGGGCGTGGTCCCCGAGCTGGTGGAGGACCTCGAGGAGGAGCTGGCCGTCCTCGGCGTGCGCACCGACACCTCGTTCCGGCCGCTGCGCTTCGGCACCTGGGTCGGGGGCGACCGCGACGGCAACCCGTACGTGACGTCCGAGGTCACTGCCGAGGTGCTCCGGCTGCAGCACGACACCGCCCTCGCCGTGCTCATCGAGGGCGCCGACCGCGTGGTGGAGTGCCTCAGCTGCTCGACACAGGTCGTGGGGATCTCCGATGAGCTGGCGGAAGCCCTCGAGCGTGACGCGGCGCTGCTTCCCGACGTCGCCGAGCGCTACGGCCGTCTGAACGCCGAGGAGCCCTACCGGCTGGCCGGCTCGTACATCCGCCGTCGCCTGGAGCACACCCGGCGGCGCTTCGCCAACAACGACGACCACGTCCACGGGGTGGACTACCTCGACGTCGACGAGGTGCTGGCCGACCTGGACGTCTTGCACCGCTCGCTCGTGGCCAACCACGGCGACCTGTTGGCCCGCGGCACCCTCGGCCGCTTCGCCCGCCTGGTCGGCGCCGCCGGCTTCCACCTGGCGACCATGGACGTGCGCGACCACGCCGTGCGCCTCCACGAGGCCCTGGCCCAGCTCTACGCCCACCTGGGCGAGCTGCCCAGGCCCTACGGGGAGCTGGGCCCGGGCGAGCGGCGTGCCCTCCTCGCT
>JALYMX010000161.1 GCA_030773495.1 Actinomycetota bacterium
TGCGGGCCACCAGCTCCTGGCCGGTGTAACAGCCCTTGGTGAAGCTCACCGACCGCTCGACCACCCCGGCCTCAGCCGGGATCGTCCGCTCGGTGAGCTCACGACCCATCGCCGGCACGCCGCACTCGATGCGCAGGACCTCGTAGTCGGTCCCCGACCCCGTGTGCACGCCGTCCGGTGCCACCGGCTCCGGGCCCAACAGGTCGACCCCCGGCACCAGCGGCCAGGCCGGGTCGGCGACCACGACCCCACCGGTGCCGGCGGAACGGGTGCCGCGGACCGCGAAGCAGCGCCACGGCACCTGTTCCACATCGGCCTTCGTCCGCAGCTTGAACCGCTCCAGCCGGGTGACCACCGCGGAGCCGAAGCCGCCGTCGACATCGAGCAGGAACTCGTCGTCGCCCCGCCGGCTGACCCGGAGCCAGGCGTCGACCTTCCCCTGGGGTTGGAGCAGGAACGACCACGCCGAGGTACCGGCGGCCAGCGCCGCCACATCCTGGCTGAGCTGGCCCTGGAGGAACCGGACAGCATCGGTCCCGGTCACCCGCACCACGTCGCGCGGGATCTCCACCCAGAAGGGGTCCACCACGGTGGTCACTCCGGTCGCACCGCGGCTTGGCGGGCGGCCGTCATGCGCCGGGCTGCAGGCACAGCCGCCAGCAGCGCGGCGGCCTTGTTGCGGCACTCGAGATCCTCGAGATCGGGATCGCTGTCGGCCACGATCCCCGCGCCGGCCTGGACCGAGGCCACGCCGTCAGGACGAACCACCATGGTGCGGATGGCGATGGCGGTGTCGAGGTTGCCGGAGAAGTCGAAGTACCCCACGACGCCGGCGTACGGGCCCCGCTTGGTCGGCTCGAGCTCGTCGATGATCTCCATGGCCCGCACCTTGGGCGCCCCCGACACCGTGCCGGCGGGCAGGGTGGCCCGCAGCACGTCGATGGGGCCGGCGCCGGGCGACAGCTCGCCCGACACCTGCGAGGTGAGGTGCATGACGTGGCTGTAGCGCTCGAGGGTGAGCAGCTCGTCGACCCGCTCGGTGCCGAAGCGCACCACCCGGCCCACGTCGTTGCGGGCCAGGTCGACGAGCATGACGTGCTCGGCCACCTCCTTGGGGTGCTCGCGCAGCTCCCCGGCCAGGCGCCGGTCCTCCTCGTCGGTGCGCCCCCGCCGGCGGGTGCCGGCGATGGGGCGGGACACCACCCGCCCGCCCTGGAGGCGCACCATGGGCTCGGGCGACGAGCCCACCACGGTGACCGCCGGGTGGCGCAGGAAGTACATGTACGGCGAGGGGTTCACCTGGCGCAGGGCCCGGTAGACGTCGAAGGGCTCGGCGTCGAGGTCGAGGTCGAAGCGCACCGAGAGCACGACCTGGAAGATGTCGCCGTCGAGGATGCGCTCCTGGGCGGCGCGCACGGCGTCGGCGTAGGCCTGCGGTCCGACGGTGCGGCGCACGGCCGGCGGGTCGTCGTGCTCGGGGGGCTCGACGACCGGCTCGTCGAGGGGGCGGGCGCCGTCGGCGGCCAGGCGGTCGAGGCGGGCCACCGCCTCGTCGTAGGCGGCGTCGAGCTCGGCCGTGGTGGCCCCCGGCGCCGGCAGGGCGTTGGCGACCAGGGTCACCCGCTGGCGCCAGTGGTCGTAGGCGGCGATCTCCCCCACCACCGAGAGCACGGCGTCGGGGTGGCCGAGGTCGTCGGGCGGCACCTGGGGCAGGTGCTCGACCTCCCGCACCACGTCGTAACCCAGGTAGCCGACCACGCCGCCGTGGAGGGGCGGCAGGTCGGGGAGGTCGGGCGAGCGGTAGGCGGCGAGCAGCCCCTCCACGGCGGCGAGGACCCCGCGGTCGAGGGGGACGCCGGCGGGGAGCACCCCGTCCACCTCGATGCGCCCGCGGCGGGCCACGAGGGTGGCCGACGGGTTGCGCCCCACGAACGACCACCGGCTCCACCGCTCGCCGTGCTCGACCGACTCGAACAGGAAGCCGGCGCCGTCGCCCACCACACGCGCGAACCCGGCCACCGGCGTGGTGAGGTCGCCCAGGATCTCCCGCCACACCGGCACGACGGCCGACGTGCGGGCCAGGGCCCGGAACTGGTCCCTAGGGGGCTGGAGCACCGAAGGAGCGGTAGAAGCAGCTGAAGGCGCCGGTGTGGCAGGCGCCCTTCCCCACCTGCTCGACGGTGAACAGCAGGGTGTCGCCGTCGCAGTCGTAGGAGGCCTCGACCACCCGCTGCACGTCGCCCGACGTGTCGCCCTTGGCCCACCGCTCCTGCCGTGAGCGGCTCCAGTAGACCATGCGCCCCGTCTCCAGCGTCTCGCGCAGGGTGGCCTCGTTCATCCACGCCAGCATGAGCACCCTCCCCGTGTCCCGGTCCTGGGCGATGGCCGGCACCAGCCCCCGCTCGTCGAAGCGGACCTGGTCGAGGCCGCCGAGCCGGGCGGCGGGATCCTCGACGGCGCTCACAGGATCCCCGAGCGCGACCGGCGCTCGCCCTCGTCGTGGGGTGGGTGCACCAGCACCGAGTCGGCCAGCACGGCGATGGGCTGCTCGTGGTCGCGGGCGGGCACGTCCCCCACGCTAGAGGCTGGTGACGATGACCCCGATGCATGGAACCCGGGACGGCGGCGGGCCGGTGGTACCGTCCGCCGGCGTGCCCGAGCCCGGCGCCATGACCATCGACGAGCTGGCCCGGCGGGCGGGGGTGACGACCCGCTCGGTGCGCAACCACCAGACCGCCGGCCTCCTGCCCCCGCCCACCCTGGTCGGGCGGGTGGGCCGCTACGACGAGGGGCACCTGGCCCGGTTGCGGCTCATCGCCCAGCTCCAGGAGCAGGGGTTCTCCCTGGCCGGGATCGGCGAGCTGCTGCGGGCGTGGGAGAGCGGGCGCAGCCTGGCCGACGTGCTCGGCTTCGAGCAGGCCATCACCGCCCCGTGGACCGACGAGGAGCCCGAGGTGGTGAGCCCGCAGCGGCTGTTCGAGCTGTTCCCCGAGGCGACCACCCGGCCCGACCTGATCCTGCGGGCGGTGGAGCTGGGCCTGCTCGCCCCCGAGGGGGCGGCGGTGCGCCTGCCCCGGCCCCGCCTGGTCCACGTCGGCGCCGAGCTGGTCGCCGTGGGCGTGCCGCTGGCCGCCGCCCTCGAGGAGCTGGCGCAGCTGAGCGAGGACCTCGACCGGGTGGCCCGGCGCTTCGTGCGCCTGTTCGAGGACCACGTGTGGAAGCCGTTCGCCGACGCCGGCATGCCCGCCGAGCAGCTCCCCGCCGTCACCGCGGCCGTGCGCCGCATCCGGCCCCTGGCCGCCGGCGCCGTGCAGGCGGTGCTGGCCCGGTCCATGGAGCAGGCGGTGGCGGCATCGACGACGATGACCGCGGCGCAGCGGTGACGGCCCCCCTCCTCGTTCTGCGAAGCCTCAGGCCCGCCAGGCGGGCTTCAGCCATCACAGAACGCCGGGGCGGGCGGGCGGGGTGGGTCGTTACGGGGCGACGGTGACGGTGCGGGTGAGGGGAGGCACGGCGGCGCCGGCGGCCAGCGAGGCCTCGAGGTCGTAGCGCCCGGGCGCCACCCGCAGCGCGTCGTCCTCCAGCACGAACGTGGCCGTCTCGCCGGCCCCCACCGGCACGGTGCGCACCACTTGGGCGAAGAAGCGCTCGGCGCTCCAGCGGTAGCGCTCGGCGCCGTCCTGGCGCAGCACCACGTCGCCGTCCTTGGCCGACCCGAACACCAGGTCGAGCGGGCCGGCGCCGTTGCGGAGCACCAGGCTCCAGCGCACCGGGGCCCCCGAGCGCAGCGGCTCGGTGTGGCGCAGGTCGAGCGAGACGCCCTCGCCGGCCGCCACCTCGCCGGCCG
>JALYMX010000162.1 GCA_030773495.1 Actinomycetota bacterium
CCTTCCCGGGCAAGGTGCTGCTGGCCGAGGCCAACCAGTGGCCGGCCGACGTGGTGGACTACTTCGGCGACGGCGACGAGTGCCACATGTGCTTCCACTTCCCGCTCATGCCGCGGATGTTCATGGCGCTGCGCCAGGGGCGCCGCACCCCGGTGTGCGACATCCTGGCCCGCACCCCCGAGATCCCCGACGGGTGCCAGTGGGCCAGCTTCCTGCGCAACCACGACGAGCTCACCCTCGAGATGGTCACCGAGGACGAGCGGGACTACATGTACGCCGAGTACGCCACGGACCCGCTCATGAAGCTCAACGTGGGGATCCGGCGCCGCCTGGCTCCTCTCGTGGACAACGACCGCCGGGTGGCCGAGCTGCTCCACGCCCTCCTGTTCTCCATGCCCGGCAGCCCCATCCTCTACTACGGCGACGAGATCGGGATGGGCGACAACATCTACCTGGGCGACCGCGACGGCGTCCGCACGCCCATGCAGTGGACGCCGGACCGCAACGCCGGGTTCAGCAGGGCCGACTTCGCCCGGCTGTACCTCCCCCCGCTCATGGACCCCGTCTACGGCTACCAGTCGGTGAACGTCGAGGCCCAGATGCGCAACCCCAGCTCCCAGCTCCACTGGATGCGTCGGATGCTCGAGGTGCGCCGCCAGCACGCGGTGTTCGGCACCGGAAGCTTCGAGGTCATCCCCACCGACAACCCGTCCGTGCTCACGTTCCTGCGGGAGGAGGACGACGACATGGTGCTGTGCGTGAACAACTTCTCGCGCTTTGCGCAGCCCGCCGAGCTGCCGCTGCAGCGCTTCAGCGGGAAGACGCCCATCGAGTTGCTCGGTCGGGTGCCGTTCCCCTGCGTCGGGGAGCTGCCGTACTTCGTGACCCTCGGCCCCTACGCCTTCTACTGGTTCCAGCTGGTCGACCAGTGAGCCGGCGCCCCATCGACGACCTCCTGCCCGCCTACCTGGGCCGCCAGCGGTGGTTCGCCGGCCCGCCGCCCGACGAGGTGGTCGTCGCCGAGCGCCGCGAGCTGGCCTCCGGCCTCGAGTGGCTCCTGGTGGACGCCGGTACCGCCCGGTACCAGGTCGTCGTGGGCTACCGCCCGGCCGACGCCCCCCCGGACGGCGTCGCCGGCCACGAAGCGGCCGTCCTCGGGCGGGTCGGCGACGAGCTGGCGTTCGACGCCACCCTCGACCCGCACTTCGCCACGGACCTCCTCCACGTCGTGGTGCCGGACGAGGAGGTCCAGTTCGTGCGCCCGATGGGCGCCGAGCAGTCGAACACCTCCCTGGTGTTCGACGAGCGCCTGGTGCTCAAGCTGTTCCGCCGGCTGCAGCCGGGGCCGAACCCCGACGTGGAGATCACCACGGCGCTGGCCACCGCCGGGTTCACCTCGGTCGCCGCGCCGGTCGGCGTGTGGCGGGAGGACGAGGTGGACCTCGCGGTGTGCACCCCCTACCTGGCCGGCGGGACGGAGGGATGGGCGCTGGCCCTCACGTCGCTGCGCGACTTCTACGCCGCCGAGGTCGACGACCCGGCGTCGGCGGGCGGCGACTTCGCCGCCGAGTCGGGTCGAATCGGCCACGTCACCGCCGAGATGCACCTGGGGCTGGCCCGGGCCTTCGGCACCCAGCCCGCCGACCCGGCAGCGTGGGCGTCCCTGGTCGAGGCCCAGGTCGCTCGTCTGGAGCCCGACGACGTGGACGCGGTGGCCGTGAAGGACTTCGTCGAGCGCCTGCGCGCCGTGACCTCGGCCGGCGTCGCCGTCCGCGTCCACGGCGACTACCACCTGGGCCAGGTGATGCGCACCGACACCGGGTGGTACGTGCTCGACTTCGAGGGGGAGCCGGCCCGCCCGGTGCACGAGCGGCGCGTCCCCTCGTCGCCCCTCAAGGACGTGGCCGGGATGCTGCGCTCGCTCCAGTACGCGGCGGCGTCGGCGGCCGCCGAGCGCGACGAGCAGGAGCAGGAGCGCCTCGGGCCGCTGGCCGAGGCGTGGGAACGGCGCAACCGCATGGCGTTCCTGCGCGGGTACCTGGGCGCCGACGGCATCGAGGAGCTGCTCCCCCCCGCCGGCCCGGACCGCCACGCCGTGCTGGCCGCCTTCGAGCTCGACAAGGCGGTGTACGAGGTGCTCTACGAGCGGGCCCACCGCCCCGACTGGATCGAGATCCCGCGGCGAGCGGTCCGGAAGCTGCTCGATGGGTAGGAACTCCGACATGGAGACCGCTCCGACGACGGCTCGTACGCCCGTGGACGACGACGTGGTCCGCCTGGTCGAGGGGGTGCACGCCGACCCCCACCGCGTGCTCGGCCCTCACGACGGCGTGGTGCGGGCGTGGCGGCCCGGTGCCCTTGCCATGCGGCTGCTGGCGCCCGACGCCGAGCCCGTCCCCATGCGCGAGGTTCACCCGGCCGGCGTGTTCGAGGGGCCCGACCCGGGCCGGCGCGCGGCGTACCGCCTCGAAGCCACCTACGAGAGTGGGGCCACGTACGTCTACGAGGACCCCTACCGCTTCTGGCCCACCCTCGGCGACGTCGACCTCCACCTCATGGGCGAGGGAAGGCACCGCCACCTGTGGCGCGTGCTCGGCGCCCACGTGCGCACGCACGAGGGCTCGCACGGGACCTCGTTCTCGGTGTGGGCCCCGAGCGCACGGTCCGTGCGGGTGGTGGGCGACTTCAACCAGTGGGACGGCCGCCTCCACCCCATGCGCTCCCTCGGCGCTTCGGGGGTGTGGGAGCTGTTCGTCCCCGGGCTCGGCGCCGGCACCGTGTACAAGTTCGAGATCCTCACGCCGGCCGGCCACGTCACGCTCAAGGCCGACCCCATGGCCTTCGCCGCCGAGCCGGCGCCCGGCACGGCCAGCGTGGTCACCGAGTCGCACCATACGTGGGGCGACCACGAGTGGATGGAACGGCGCGACAGCGTCGAGCACGTGCACGCCCCGCTGTCGATCTACGAGTTGCACCTCGGTTCGTGGAAGCGGCCGACGGACGGCGAGCGGGCCCACACCTACCGAGAGCTGGCCGAGTGCCTACCCGACTACGTCGCCGACCTGGGGTTCACCCACGTGGAGTTCATGCCGGTGGCCGAGCACCCCTTCTCGGGCTCGTGGGGCTATCAGATCTCCTCCTACTACGCCCCCACGTCCCGCTTCGGCACGCCCGACGACTTCCGCGCCCTGGTGGATGCCCTCCACCAGCGGGGCATCGGCGTCCTGGTGGACTGGGTGCCCGCCCACTTCCCGAGTGACGAGTGGGCGCTCGCCCGCTTCGACGGCACGGCGTTGTACGAGCACGAGGACCCCCGCGAGGGCTACCACCCCGACTGGGGCACGTTGGTGTTCAACTTCGGACGCAACGAGGTGCGGAACTTCCTCATCGCCAACGCGCTGTTCTGGATGGAGGAGTTCCACCTCGACGGCCTGCGCGTGGACGCCGTGGCCTCCATGCTCTACCGGGACTACTCGCGCAAGGAAGGCGAGTGGATCCCCAACCAATACGGCGGTCGGGAGAACCTGGAGGCGGTGGCGTTCCTCAAGGAGCTGAACGAGTCGGTGTATGCCGCCCACCCCGGCGGGATGATCGTGGCCGAGGAGTCGACGGCGTGGCCGGCGGTCTCCCGCCCCACCTATCTCGGGGGCCTGGGCTTCGGCTTCAAGTGGAACATGGGGTGGATGCACGACACCCTTCGGTACTTCTCGAAGGAGCCGGTCCACCGGCGCTATCACCACAACGACCTGACCTTCGGGCTGCTCTACGCCTTCAGCGAGAACTTCATCCTCCCGCTCAGCCACGACGAGGTGGTGCACGGTAAGGGCTCGCTGCTGGGAAAGATGCCCGGCGACCAGTGGCAGCGGCTGGCCAACCTGCGGGCGCTGTTCGCCTGGATGTGGGCCCACCCCGGCAAGCAGCTGCTGTTCATGGGCGGGGAGATCGCCCAGGAGCGGGAGTGGTCCCACGACCGCAGCCTCGACTGGGACCTGCTCGACGACCCGGGCCACCGGGGCGTCCAAGAGCTGCTGCGCGCCCTCAACCGGACGTACGTGCAGCTGCCGGCGCTGTGGCAGCGCGACGCCGAACCCGAGGGCTTCCGGTGGATCGACGCCAGCGACGTCGACAACAACGTGCTGTCCTTCCTGCGGCTGTCGGCCGAGGCCACACCACTGGTGTGCGTCGCCAACCTGACACCGGTCGTGCGCTACGGGTACCGCTTCGGACTGCCCCGCGCCGGGACGTGGCGGGAGGTGCTCAACACCGACGCCGCCGAGTTCGGCGGCAGCGGCGTGGGCAACGGCGGGCGTGTGGAGGCGACGGGCGAGTCGTGGCACGGGCTGCCGTTCTCCGTGGAGCTCACGCTCCCGCCGCTGGGCGTCCTCTGGCTCGTTCCTGACTGACCGGCGGGCGTCGTTGACGACGCCGACGCCGAGGCGAGCGCCGCCCGGCGCGGTAGCTCGCTGGTCCGCCGCGGCGGCCCACTCGTCCACGGCGATTGCTGATAGCGGGCCAGCCCCGTCTACCGTGCTTCGAGGTGAGCACGTGACGACCGCGGCACCGAGCGACCTCGAGGTGGGCGCCTTCAGCAACCACCCGCCGTGGTTGGTGGACCCGGCGCGGCTGCACTGGCGCCACGGGCTCGACCGGGTGCGGGTCGAGACTCGCGCCGAGGTGCCGTCGCTCCTTCGTCGCCGTCGGCTGCCGCCGGGTGCCCGGGTGGTGCGCGTGGTCGCCCTGGTCGGCGAGGCGCTCGCCGGTTGGTACGCGACCGACCGCCGGGCGGCGCGCGGCGCCTCGCGCTCCGGACTGTCCCGCCGCCTCCGCCAGGCCTTCGAACAGCTCGGCCCCACCTACATCAAGCTCGGACAGATCATCTCGGCGGGGGAGGGGATCTTCCCGGAGGAGCTGGTGCGGGAGTTCCGGCTGCTGCGCGACCGCGTGCCCGCCGAGCCCTTCGAGGCCGTGCGCCAGGTGGTGGAGGCCGACCTCGGCCGCCCCCTCGACGAGGTGTTCTCGACCTTCGAGCGCCAGCCCGTAGCCGCCGCCTCCATCGCCCAGGTGCACGCGGCGACGCTGGTCACCGGCGAGGCCGTGGTGGTCAAGGTCCAGCGGCCGCACGTCGCCTCGCTCGTGCGACGCGACCTGGCCGCCATGAGCTGGATCGCGCCCGTCCTCGTCGGGCGCATCCCCGTCACCGCCTTGGCCAACCCTCCCGCGCTCGTGGAGGTGTTCGCGGAGACGATCGTCGAGGAGCTCGACTTCCGCCTGGAGGCGGACAACATGCTCGACGTCGCCGGCATCCTCGCTGAGACGGGGCAGCGGTCGATCGTCGTCCCCCGCCCCCACCCGGAGCTGGTGACCCGCCGGGTGCTCGTCATGGAGCGCCTCGACGGCTTCGAGTGGGACGACGTCGGCGCCATGAGGGCCGCCGGCATCGACACCTCCGCCGTGCTGCGGGCCGGCATGGTGGCCTTCGTGGAGGGGGCGGTGCTCTACGGGGTCTTTCACGGCGACCTGCACGGAGGGAACCTGTTCGTGCAGCCCGACGGCCGCGTCGCCCTCCTCGACTACGGCATCACCGGGCGGCTCGACGCCTCGGGGCGCCGTGCCTTGCTCCGCCTGGTCGTCGGCGCCACGGTGAACGACCTGCAGATGCAGCTCGGCGCCCTGCGCGACCTCGGGGCGCTCCCGGCCGACGCTGACCTCGACGCCGTCATCCACGACCTCGGCCTCGACCGGCCGGTGAAGGACCCGACGACGATGAGCCCCGACGAGCTCGTCACCGAGCTTCGCGAGGTCACCCGCGCCCTGCTCGGCTACGGCGCCCGGCTGCCGAAGGAGCTCATGCTGTTCGTCAAGGACCTCTTGTTCCTCAACGGAGCCATCGCCACCCTCGCCCCCGACGTCGACCTCTTCGCCGAGGTGACCCACGTGGCCACGTACCTGGCCACCCACCACGGTGAGCGCATCGCCGGAGAGGTCGGGATCGACCCCCGCTCGATGGAGGTCGACCTCGACGGGATGCGGGCGTCGATGGGCTTGGGTCCGGACGTGAAGAGCCTGACCTTTCGGGACCTGCAGCAGCGCCGGGAGACCATCGTGCGGCGCATGGGCGAGCACCGCCGCCATCGGTAGTGAAGGCGGGCGGCCGACCGCTGCCCGCCTGGCTCGACCGCCGGGTCAGGTGTCCACGAGCGAGGCGTCCCAGCGCCACACGGCGCCCTTGTCAGGGTCGATCAACTCGTCGACCTTCTCGAAACCACACCGCTCGAGGACCGAGGTCGAAGCCGAAGCTCCGCCAGGGTGTGGGCGACCGCGACCCGCAGACCTGCGGAACGGCCACGAGCGAGGAGCTCGCGCACCACCGCGGTGGCGATCCCACGGCCTTGCCGAGCAGGTGAGACGGCGTAGCCCAACTCCGCCACCCCGTCGGCGGGCTCGCCCT